>JAUWGD010000059.1 GCA_030606585.1 Dehalococcoidales bacterium
CTGGCGGGAGCGCATGGGAGTCGAACCCACCGAAGACATCATAAATGCCCCCCAACGGAGTTGAAGTCCGCGAAGCCCACCGGGACTCATCCGCCCCCTCAATCTGGCTAAGTATATATCACCTTATTTTATAGTATCAAGACCTTCCGGCGGTTTTTCCGCCGCCGCGGCTCTCTTGCGATACACCGCCTTCGCCAGCCAGATGCTCATCTCGTACAGGATAACCAGCGGCACCGCCACCAGGCACTGGTTGATGGGGTCGAAGGTAGGCGTGATAATGGCGGCGAGGATAAAAGCGACGATTATCGACACCTTGCGTTTTCTCGCCAGCCACTGCGGCGAGACGATGCCTATCCGGGCCAGGAACGTGGTCACCACCGGCAGCTCGAATACCAGCCCGATGGCTATCAGCAGTCGCGTGATAATGGCGATGTAATTTCCGATTTTTATCATCGGCGAGGCGATATCGCTGCCGAAGGTGTACAGGAATCCGATGGCCGGCGGAATCAGGACGAAGTACCCGAAGACGATACCCCCCAGGAACATCAGCGCAATCCAAGGCAGTAAGAAGTATACGTATCTCTCCTCTTTCCTTGTAAGCGCCGGTTTTATAAACAGGATTGCCTGTACCGTCAGGTAGGGCATGGAAATGATAAGGCCGCTGGCGAGACATACCCGCATGATAGTGCCTATCATCTCCGTCAGTTCGGTAAAAATGAGGTTGATGCCCCCTGCCGGACTGATTAGAATGTAGAATATCCATTCGTAGAAAATGAAGGAGATGATTGCTCCCGCAGCGACGGCAATTACGCTCCTGATGAGGCGTTTGCGTAATTCCTGGAAGTGACCGAGGAGAGTAAGCTTCTGTTCGACTTCAGACATTTTCAGGAATGCCTCTCCCGGTCGGTTTTTGGGTCCTGTTTGCTTGAATCTGAAGGCGGGTTACTTTGTTTATCTTCTTTGGGCGGTTCTTCCCGTGTTACATCCAGTTCCTTGGTAACCGCCGTGGTGAGGTCGGTGCTGTATTTTCTGATGGCGCGCACTGTCTTCCCCAGCGTCCTGGCAAAATCGTTCAGCTTGCCGGGCCCCAGTACTATCAGTGCTAAAATGATGATTAGCAGTATCTCCCATGGACCTATGCCGAGAAATCCCATCCCTCACCTTTTATCGTGTTATCTTCACGGGTAATTGCCCGTTAAGATAGTAATTCTTTGAAAATGTGTTCCTGCGGAGTAGTTGTCGGATTAGCTTTTAGCGGCTTTCTTTCGCGTGGTTTTTTTCGGACTGGCGGCGACTGTTTTCTTGTCCTTTTCCTCCTCGTCTTCGCCGGCTTGGCCTTTCTTGAAAGAGCGTATTCCCTTGCCGATGGCGTTGCCCACTTGGGGCAGTTTCCCCACGCCGAAGACGATGAGGATTATCACCAGGATGAGAGCTATCTCCCACGGCCCCATTTTAAATGGCATCTTGAATCCCTCCTACCCGTGTACTAACCTCTGTAATTATACTAGTGTCGCGCAATCTTGTCTATCGTGAGCTACGCCAGCCCCATTTCCTTCAGGACTACTTCGACTATTTGAGGTAATTTTTGTTGAAGTCCGGGTGAGAGCTCGGTGCCGAACTCTATTTCTCCCGGCTCTATGCCGATGATAACGATTTCCTTCGGTTCGTTGCCTGCTAGGGACATAAGCTTGAGGTTTTCCACCACGCCCATTTCATGCGCCGAGGCCAGGCTGGCTCTTTCATCGGCCAGGTCCTGTGGTTTAAAGCGGTAAATCGTCCCCGGTTCGCCGCCGGCTCTGGCGGCATCGACGATAATCAGTTTGTCTCCGGCCCTGGTATAGGCAATCAGGTCCGGCGATGTCCCCCCGTCTACTAATTTAACGTCGGCGGGTAGTTCCTGCTCCTGCAGCGCCTGTACGGCATGGATGCCGATTCCCTCGTCTTTGAGCAGCAGGTTGCCCACGCCGATTACCACGATTCTCGGTGTGGACTCGCTTTCGGATTGATTATCGGGGTATGTCTGTGTCATGTCGTTCTCGGTTAGCATATTCTCGGCAGCAGCTCGCCGACCGGTATATCCACGATGCGTGATGCTCCCAGCGTGGTCTTCATGACCACCTGCCCGGGGTGCTCCGCCACTACCTCCCCGATGATAACCGCCCCGCCCCCGTATTTACTGCGTTTCATCGCCGCCAGTACGACTTCGGCGTCACCGGGGGCGACCGCCGCCGCCAGCTTGCCCTCGTTGGCGATGTAAAGCGGGTCGAACCCCAGGAACTCGCAGGCGGCCAGCACCGCTTTATCTACCGCTATTTTATCCTCTTCTATCACGATGCCCGCCTGCGACTGTCCCGCGAAGTCGTTGAGGGTGGTAGCCAGGCCGCCGCGGGTGGGGTCGCGCAGGCAGTGAATATTCGCGGACGCCGCCAGCATGTCTGCCACCAGCCCGTTCAGCGGGGCGCAGTCGCTGGGCACGGGGGTGTTGAATTTAAGACCTTCCCTCTGGCTGAGCACGGCGATTCCATGGTCGCCGATATTGCCGCTGAGGATAATTTTATCGCCGGGTCGGGCGTTGGCGGCGGAGATATCCACCCCTTCCGGCACGGTGCCCACACCGGCAGTATTTACAAAAATCTTATCGGCGCTGCCCTGGTCGACCACTTTCGTATCGCCGGTGATTATTTTCACCCCGGCCTCATTAGCGGCTTCCTTGATGGAGGCGAGTATTTTTTTAAGGTCGGCAATGAGTAAGCCTTCTTCGATGATAAAAGCCAGGCTGAGATAGAGCGGTCTGGCGCCGCTCATGGCAAGGTCGTTGACCGTACCGCACACGGCCAGCCTGCCGATGTCTCCCCCGTTGAAGAAGATGGGATTGACTGTATAGCTGTCGGTGGTGAAGGCCAGCCGCCCGTTCGCTTCGAAGACGGCGGAGTCGTCCAGCCTGTTCAGTATCGGGTTCGCCAGGTCGGGCAGGAAGCTCCGGATCAAGTCCTGGCTGAGCTTGCCGCCGCTGCCGTGCGCCAGCAGTATTCTGTCATCCATGGTTGTCTCCATAGTGGTAGTAGGCGGCGCAGCTGCCCTCGGAGGACACCATGCAGGGCCCCACCGGGTGCTCCGGCGTGCAGGTCCCGCCGAAAAGACCGCAGTCTTTTGGGGTGCTGACGCCGCGTAATATGCTCCCGCAGATACAGCCCTCGGGTTCGTGGGTGGGGCCGGGGTCTATTTTGAAATTCTTCGCGGCATCGTATTTTTCATACTGCGACTTTACCTGCAGGCCGCTTGACGGTACGACGCCGATACCGCGCCAGTTAGCTTCTCCTATCTCGAAGACGGTTTCCATGAGGCGGATGGCCGGCACGTTGCCCTCCGGCTTTACACCGCGCCGGTAAGCTATTTCAACTGTGGGCTGTCCGCTTTCAATCTGCCTTATGAGCCTGTCCACGGCCAGCAGGATATCCAGCGGCTCGAAGCCGGACACGGCGCAGGCGATTTTGTAGTCGTCGGCGATGAACTGGTAGGGGTGGGAGCCGATGATGGCGCTGACGTGCCCGGGGCAGATGATGCCGCCGAGGTTGACCTCGCCCAGGTCGAGGATGGCTTTCATGATGGGCGGGCAGACCTTGTGCAGGGACAGGACGTAGTAGTTGCTTATCTTCTCCTGCTCCGCCTGTAAAATCGAGGCGGCGATGGTTGGCGCCGTGGTCTCGAAGCCGATGCCGATGAAAATGACCGATTTTTCCGGATTATCGCGGGCGATGGCCAGCGCGTCCTGCGCCGAATAGACGATGCGGACATCGGCACCTTCCGACCTGGCTTCCTGCAGGCTGGAGCGACTTCCCGGTACCCTGACCATGTCCCCGAAGCTGGTAATGATAACATCGGGCAAATGCCCCAGGGCGATGGCCCTGTCGAGGTCGTCGCTGGCGGTGACGCAGACGGGACAGCCCGGCCCGGAGAGCATTTCAATATTATCTGGCAGTAGCTGGCGCAGGCCGTGCTTGAAGATGGCCACGGTGTGCCCGCCGCAGAACTCCATGAGCCTGGCCGGCTTACGCGAACGCTCGTGAATCATGTCCAGCAGCTTCTTGCCCAGTTCCGGGTCGCGGTATTCCTCGACGAATTTCATAAATACTACTCGTCATTCCCAACTTGATTGGGAATCCAGAATCAGTGGAAATCTTCGTATAAGTCTCTCCATTGCGGGTTTTCTCTTTCTATTAATTCTAACTTCCACTTCCTGTTCCATTTTTTTAACCGCTTCTTTTGAATAATAGCTGATTCAATATCATCACACTGTTCATAATAGACCAAAGAGTGCACATTATATTTTTTAGTAAAGCCATCAACAAGATTATTTTTATGTTCATAAACGCGCCTTATCAGGTCATTGGTTACCCCGATATATAGTGTGCCATTCCGCTTGCTGGCCAGGATATACACATAATAGGATTTTATTATGTTACTTTTTTATTTACTGGATTCCCGCTTTCGCGGGAATGACATCAGGCTGCTGGGTTTATGTATTCATAACAATAATATATACCTTCATTAATTATAGTCTGTCATTACCAACTTGATTGGTAATCCAGAATCAGCTTGCCTCACTCAGTTCCTTTAATAGTTTCAGCGTTTCCTCGGCCTCGGCGGGGTCGATGACACCGATGGCGTAGCCGGTGTGCAGCAGCACGTAGTCGCCAACCTTTGCATCCGGCGTAAGCTGGAGACTGGCGTCGCGGGTGATGCCCTCGATATCCACCTCGGCCTGCTGGCCGTCTATCGATTTTATCAACGCCGGTATGGCTAAACACATGGTCGCTTACCTCTTACTTCGCCAGCTGTCTTTCCCAGTCGTCCTTGACGCCCTTGATTTCCTTGCCGATGCGGAAGGCCGGGGCCAGGAACTCACCGACCTTGTTATATGTGCCGGCCGGGTGGGTCATGAAAATAATGGGGTCGATTTTACCCGCATCCGGCTTATCGTCGGTCATGCAGTCTTCGGAGACCAGTATCTCCTTGATGGGGCCGGCTATCAGGTAGTGGCTGCCCAGCTTCAGGATGTGCTCGGCGGTACAGCCGATGTTTACCGGGCACTGTTCGATAAACGGGGCGCCGGCGACTTCTCCATAAAATATCTTGAAGTTACAGTCCTTGGCTTTATCGGTTTTGGCGCCGGTGGCGATGCCGCAATAGTCTGTTTCCTTGACGAGGGTCGTATCCGGGATATTGACCGAAAAGACCATGTTTTCCCGGACGCCCTTCAGCGAGTGCCGTACCCGGTTCAGGGCGATAGCCATCCAGGGCGGCGTTCCGCAGGCGATGGTAGCCCAGGCCACCGTAACGAAGTCCGGTTTGCCGTTGACATCCACGCCGACCATTACCGTGGGGTGGGGGAAGAGCAGGGGCATAACATCAATCTTTGTTTTTTTCATTATCCTTCCTCCTCGTCGCAAAATTGTGCGATTGCCGCCTGCCCCAGAGAAATGCCGCCGTCGTTGCAGGGCACATGCCGGTGAGTATATACTTTAAGCCCGGCCTCCTCAAGCAGTGATACCGCCTTCATAAGGAGCAGCCGATTCTGGAATACCCCGCCGCTCAGCGCCACCCTGGTGATTCTGGTCTTGGGTGATATTTTCTGGCACACCTCCAGTATCATCTGGGCTACCGTGTTATGGAACCGCGCGGCGATTCTGGCCCGGGGGGTGCGATTGTGTATATCGTTCACTATTGCGGCGAGCAAATCGTGAATCTTGATGGTATTGATATCATCATGCTTCGTTATAGCGAACGGGTAGTGGGCGGACTCGTTAACAGCTTTGGCGGCGAGTGTTTCGAGGTCTATTGCCGCCTGGGCTTCGTATTCTATGACGCCCCTGACGCCGATAAGCGCCGATACGGCGTCGAAGAGTCGGCCCATACTGGAAGTCACCGGCGAGTTGATGCCCTGTTCTATCTGGCTCTGTATAATATCGATTTCCCCGGGGTCGATGTTTTTCAGGAACGGTAGCGACCGGTCCATCTCTATGCCCAGCGATAGCAGGTAGCCGATGGCCGTGCGATACGGCTTTTTAATGGCCTGGGCGCCTCCGGGCAGTGGCAGGTTTTCTATATAGAACATACGTGTGAACTGCTTATAGTCGGCCACCATGAATTCCCCGCCCCATATCTTCCCGTCCGTGCCGTAGCCGGTGCCGTCGAAAGATACCCCGATTACCGGCCCTTTGATACCGTTTTCCGCCATGCAACTGACGATATGGGCGTGGTGGTGCTGCACCGGCACGAGCTTTATCCCGTCCCTCTCCGCCAGCTCCTTCGCGTATTTGGTGGGCAGGTACTCCGGGTGCATATCGTGGGCGATGATTTCCGGCCTTATTCTGAACAGCTTCTGATATAGCGTTATCGTATTCGTAAAATGCTCCAGCGTTTCCATGTTTTCCATGTCGCCGATATGCTGGCTGACGAAAGCGTAGTTGTCCCGCGTCAGGCAGAAGGTGTTCTTCTCCTCGGCGCCGCAGCCCAGTATCTGCCGACTTTCGTACGGGAGGTGGATGGGATAGGGTGCGTAGCCGCGGGCGCGCCGCACGAAGCCGGGAATATCCCTCTCCACCACCATGACGCTGTCGTCGTAGCGGGCGTAGATGTCCCGGTTGTGCATCAGGAAGTAATCGGCGATGCCTCCGAGCCTCCGCAGCGCCTCGTCGTTTTCCCTGGCGATTGGCTCCTCGCTGATATTGCCGCTGGTCATCACCAGCGGCTTGCCCGTCTCCCGGAGCAGGAGGTGGTGCAGGGGGGTATAGGGGAGCATCACGCCGAGATAGTTCAGGCCGGGCGCTACGGCTCTCGTAACTGTGGATTTCGCCTTCCATTTCATCAGGACGATGGGACTGCCGGGCGAAATAAGCAGCTTCTCTTCCTCGATATTCATCTCGCAGTGCCGTCTGGCTTCGTCGAGTGACGTTACCATTATAGCCAGTGGCCTGGCGGGTCGGTTCTTCCGCTGGCGCAGTCGGTTGACCGCCGTCTGGCTGGTGGCGTCGCAGGCCAGCAGGAAGCCCCCCAGCCCCTTTACCGCCACTATTTTACCCTCTTTCAGCAGCTCACTCGTCTTGGCGATAATGTCCTCGGAGGGCACTTCGTCGCCCCCGGCGTCCGTCAGCTCCAGTTGCGGGCCGCATACCGGGCAGGCGTTGGGCTGGGCGTGAAAACGGCGGTCGAGGGGGTCGCCGTATTCGCTCCGGCATTTCGGGCACATCCGGAAAACTTTCATGGTCGTGTTGGGGCGGTCGTAAGGTATATCGTTGATTATCGTAAAGCGTGGGCCGCAGTTGGTGCAGTTGGTAAAAGGATAGCGGTAGCGCCGGTCTTCGGGATTGAGGATTTCCCTCAGGCAGTCCGGGCAGGTGGCGATATCCGGGGAGACGAGCTGGTACTTGCCTTCTTCGGCGATGCTGTGGCGGATTTCGAATTTCTCGTTATTCACCGGTATGCCCACCGTTACGGCGATATTCTCTATGCGGGATAACGGCGGTGCCTGTTCGCGCAGTCCCCGGAGGAATCGCTCGATGTCCCTGGTTTCGCCCTCCACCTCGATTCTGACATCCTCCGAAGTATTGCATACCCAGCCCTTGAGGTTGTGCCGGGTGGCGAGTTGATAGATGAACGGTCTAAAGCCGACGCCCTGCACCACCCCCCTGATGTTGATGTTAACGAGACTGACGGTTGGTGATTTTGCCATATTACTTTTTTTTCTTGCCTTTTACGGCAGATTCCAGCCAGTTGAGCCAGGCCTCCATCCCCTCGCCGTTCTTGCAGGAGACGGGGAAGAGAATGACATCGGGATTAAGCCCGGTGACTGATTTCATAAAGCTATCGACGTTAAAGTCGAGGTACGGCTGGAGGTCTATTTTATTCAGGAGTACCACGTCGCTGTCGGCGAACATAGCCGGGTACTTGTACGGTTTATCGTCGCCCTCGGGCATGCTGGAAATCATGACGCGCTTGTCCTCCCCCAGCGTGAAGGCGTTGGGGCAGATAAGGTTGCCCACGTTCTCGATGAACAGCAGGTCGGTCTCTTTCAGCGGCAGGCCGTTCAGGGCGCTTTCGACCATGTTGGCGTCGAGGTGGCAGCCGCCGGCGGTATTGATTTGCACGACGGGTATGCCCATCTCGTTGATTTTATCGGCGTCCACGCTGGAAGCCACGTCCCCTTCGATAACCGCCATCCGCGCTTTCTCTTTCAGGCTTTTTATGGAGCTCAGGATGAGGCTGGTCTTGCCCGCGCCCGGCGACGACATTATATTTATCGTCAGGACGCCGTGACTGTCCAGCCGGCTCTTGTTGGCCTTGGCTTTTTCTTCGTTGGCGCCGAGGATATCCTCGCCCACGGTTATCACTTTTACGCTCATTTACTCCACCTCGATACTTTCCATATAGCATTCCCGCCCCGATATTATATCGATTCCTGTTTCGTGGCATTCGGGGCAGGCCCAGTTATGGTCGCCGGGAGTGAAAACGTTATTACACTTGTGGCAGCGTACGGTGGTCGGCTTCGTTTCAAAAACAAGCTCGGCGCCGCCGGCGATGGTGTTCTTGCTGATGGCGTCGAAGTAGAACTGGACGCACTCGCTCACGATACCGGATAACTCGCCCACCACCAGGTTGATGCGGGTAATCCTGCCAGCCTTGGCTTCATTCGCCTTCTCCAGCGCCAGGGACAACATGCTCTCCGTAATGCTGAATTCATGCATTTTAGTATGGGTGCTGCTAATGAGGAATAGGGTTCACTATTAACATTATAGTCCAGTATGGGAGAGGGGGCAAATGGGGGTGAAGTTAAGCGAGAGTGTGTTGACATAAAAGTATAATCAAAATAGCGGGAATAGAATAGAAACGTGACATAAATGACTTGACATTTAAGACAAATATGCTATAATTAAAGTAGCTAATCAAAGGGGGGTAGGTCACTCCACATGCGAGTGGCCTGCTCCCCTCTCGCATTATAATTCTCCCTTTCTGTGACCAACGAAGTATTCAAATCGAATAAAATCAGAAGCCGCTTGAACCTCTGTAGTAATAACTCCTGTAATTTTTTCTTTAAGAACATCAGCTAATACATGAGCTATTTCTAGACCACCAACATAATCTGAATCACATATTGTCATATACTCTATAGGTGGTAGTGCAAAAGGCTCTCTTAAGCCTATGTCACTACGGCTATTCAAATAATCTACAGTATTCTTCCTTTGCTTTTCCGATAACAGTACTCTATCCAGTATTAGGTCAATTGGTTCAGTTATAACCTCACCATTAGAGAAATGTAATTCTAAAAGATGACGAAGTAAGTAATTACGCAAGTAATAATTCCACTCACTTCTTAGCGCTTCTATATCTGACCAAGCCATATATCGCCCCCCATATTCTGCTTTTTTTATGTATAAAGCGGAGGCTGATATCATACCAATACGCGCTAATTCCTTTAAACCTCTAAGAGAATCCAGTGCTTTGTTATAAGTTCTACGCAAATTAATTGTAGAAGCAGTCCCGCGCAACCAATGAATTTGGGACAGTAAAGACCTCAGAGCATTATAATCTTTATCTATTACACTGATAGCGACTAAACCAAAATATGGGGTTGAACCTCTTGTGAAAATTATTTTTTTACCCAGGTCGCCAGTCTCATCTACAAAAACATATATCACTCTAACGGATTATACTACGAAAATGATTTGTGTCAAGTTAAACCTTTCACACCCCCCCAATTTACTTATGTCTCCTGCTGTGCTATAATTTGCCTTGTAACTAATAATAAAAAGTAGAAGAGGAAAGCTTTGGACAAAGAGAAAAAGACCGAGATTATCGGTGCATATCAGGCTCGTGAGGGCGATACCGGCTCGACAGAGGTACAGGTAGCGCTGCTTACCGAGCGGATAAATCAATTAACCACACATATGACAGCCAACCGTCATGACTATCAT
>JAUWGD010000105.1 GCA_030606585.1 Dehalococcoidales bacterium
TTTGCCGACTTTACGCATAGCGCGTCTTCGCAGTGCATACATGGCACCGGAATATAGGCGAGCTTTACCTTCGGGTACTGCCCCCGTTCTTTTTCTATAATGTTCATCCAGAACTGCCCCATCATCGGCTGCGCCGCCGAATAACCGGGATAATCATGCCCGCAGTGCTCATCCTTGCAGGCTAAAAAGCAGTTATAGCACCCGCAGCATTTCGCGATATCGATTACCATGCCGTATCTGGCCATTCAAACTTTCCCTTCCCACCCGGCTATCTCTACCAGGCAAGAGTTGCTGGCCATTCCGGGAACATTTTTGGATATCATCCTGGCCGGTGTCAGCAAATTTACGCAACCGCCCTTGTCTATGCTGCCGGCCTGGCCCGGCTCCAGGGGGTCGTACTTGGCCGACGATTGAAACGAGTGAACCACCCCGGGTTTGAGTCGCTCGGTAAGCTGGGCGATACCCAGCACCGCGCCGCGGTCGTTATACATTTTAACGATGTCTCCGTGGCGGATACCGCGGGCTTCGGCGTCCGAGGGATGCAGACGCATCGGCCACCAGGCGTACCCGTCCTTAATGACGCGATTCCCCGGGATTTCATCCAGCCAGGGTGACTTGTTCTCGTGGTGGGTGTGGAAGGAAAAGCGCAGGTGAGAGGATATAAGCTGGAGCGGGTATTTTTTCGCCAGCTCCGAGTCATAACCTTCCCAACTCGGTATATACCTGGCCAGCGGCGGCCTTTCCTCGTCATCGGGGAAGTGCTGAGTTAAGCTCTGCGAGACGAACTCTATCTTGCCGCTGTAAGTGCCCATCCCCTTTTTCCCGAACCTGGGATTGGTGGGGTCGGGTATGTCGCAGGGGCGGCCTTCGTAGTACCAGCGGTTGGAAACGGTGGGCTTATAGTCCTCGCCGGGGGGCGGCACAACGTAGTACCCCTTCTTCTTGAAATCCTCGTACGACATTATCTTCGGCATCGAGGAGATATCGTAGATTTTCTTAATCCAGTCTTCCTCCGAGTTGCCTTCCGTGTACTCTTCTTTGAAGCCCAGCCTTTCGGCAAGGGAGGTATATATGTCGTAATCCGACCGTGATTCCCATAACGGCTCGATGCACTTTTTCTGATAGACGACGATGCGGTGGTTATGCCCGACGGCGGCGGCTCCGTAACCGCCGGGAGCCGCCCACTCGGAGATATCGCTGCGTTCGAAATTCGTGCAGGCCGGTAAAATAATATCGGCGAAGCCTGTCTCGCTCTGCCAGAAGCAGTCCTGATTGACCACGAATTCCAGCTTGGGGCTCTGGTACATGCGCACAAACCGATTGGTGTCCGTCATCGTCGAGATATACGAACCGCCGTGACGGTAGTACATTTTAATTTCAGAGCCGCCGGGTCCCGGCTCGGGGCAGGTGTACGGGATAAACTGCTGCTCAATCGACTCGCCGCAGAATCCCTCGCCTATCCAGCTGACCGGCGGATTCATGATGGACTCCGGTAAAAGCAGGCGGTAGTTACGCTGGGTGACCTTATTGACGGCGGGCTTTTCGGCCACCAGACCGAAGGTATCCCATCCGGCGGACGAGTATCCCGGAAACTGGAACGAGTAATCCACCGGCGGCCCCATGCTGGCGCTGCCCCATACATTCACGCCGGGCTTGCCCAGTCCCTGCATGGCGATGAGAAACACCATGAGCCGGGTCCATTCGGTGGAATATGCCTGGCGGCAGGCCCCGCCGACACCATACATGGCACCGCAACCCAGCATGGTACGCTTTGAAGCCCATTCCCGGGCGAGCGCCGTAATATCGCGCGCGGGCACACCCGTTATCTCCGAGGCCCATCCCGGCGTCCGGGGGGTGCCGTCTTTCTCTCCCCGGACCTGTTTCTTAAACTCGTCAAAGCCCAGGGTGCGGTTTTCCACGAACCATTTATCGTAAGTACCCTCTTTAATCCAGACAAAAGCGATAGCCTCGGCCATAGCGGCGTCGGTGCCGGGGCGGGGGGCTATCCACTTATCGCCGAGGGTGGCCGCCGTGTAATTGCACCAGGGGTCGATGAATATCATTTTGATGCCCAGGTCTCTCAACCACATACGCCATATAACGGATTCCTGGCCGCAGTAGTTGCCGGCTGTAGCGTTGGGGTCATTGGCCCAGAAGACGACCATCTCGGTGTTTTTCAGGGCGTCCTGGAGCATATCGACATTATCGGTGACGCCGAGTTTCCAGTGATAGCCCCAGGCATGCACCGCCCCCCAGAGCCACCCTTCCCAGCTATCGCAGTTATCAAACAGGGTTGTATAACCGAGCTGCTGGAAGAACCTGCCGAAGGGCCCCATCTTATAAAACAGCAGTCCCCAGTTATGATGGGACGAAGTGCTGCCGGTGATGGCGGCGGGACCGTAAGCTGCCCTTATCCTTTTAATCTCACCGGCGACAATGTCCAGGGCTTCGTCCCAGCTTATCCGCTCGTATCCCGACTTGCCCCGGTTCTCCAGATTGCGGGCGCCCGCCGGATTAAAATCCACCCTTTTACAGGGATATTTAATTCTCTTTTCGGAATAAACCCGGCTTCTTTCGGGGACAACATAGGGGTTCAGGGCGACCTTCCGGAACGGCGAAAACTTTTTACCCCTGGCTTCAATCGTCCATGAGGGCGCATCGTTCTCATCAAAGACTATGGGGCGTATCCGCGTTATCACGCCGTCTTTAACATGAACAAAGACAGCGCCGCCCACAGTGCATTGAGTTAGAACCTGTTCCGACAAAGCTCAATCTCCATATTTCGTCATTCCCAACTTGATTGGGAATCCAGACATTCCTGGATTCCCGCTTTCGCGGGAATGACGTATCGTCAGACGTTAATTACTAATCGTTATCAATACCCTTGATTTAATACTCTATCAAATCGCAGCCCGGAAGCCCAGTCATAGGGTCGGTTAAACGCTTCGGGGTATTGCTTCCTCAACTCGTCTGTGTTAACACGCTCTACCTCGACCAAGAACCCACTGACCACCATACCGACGGCATTCCTCGACGACCAGTTATACGGGGTTATAGTATTGATGGCGCCGCCACGGTCAAGCTCGCCGGGGACTATGGGGTCGTACCTGGCGCCGTGTTCCACGTAGGCAACGCCGGGCATTACCCTCTCGGTAACATACGCCCCGCAGAGTACGCCACCCCTTTCGTTGAATATCTTGACCACGTCTCCGTGTTTAATGCCCCGTTTGTCAGCCTCTAACGGGTGTATCCATACAGGTTCGTAGAGATAGCCGTCTGGCCCCCTGACCTTGCAGGTGGGGATTTCTTTGAACCAGGTAACATCGTCGAGGTTGGCGTGTACCCTCCACCTAGGATGATTGGACTGACACAGCAACGGGTATTTCTCAGCCCTGGGGAGTTGCAGGCTCTCCTGGTGCGACTCGCCGTAGGGTATCCAGTGGGGCACCGGCGGTCTCTCCTCGTCGTCGGGGAAGTGCTTCTTCAAGGCCGTGGACTCAAACTCCAGCTTGCCGGAGGGAGTCGATAACGGATGTTTCTCCGGGTCTTTATAAAATTCGTACATACCGGCCGGGTGCTTTTCCCATTCGGGGTCGGTCGGGACGACGTAGTACTGCTTTTCTTTAAATTCCTCCCAGGTGCAGAGCCCCGCCTGGGGAACTCCCGAGCCGTCGAAACCGTACTTTATCCATTCCTGAACGGACTTTCCCTGAGTGTATTTCTCCAGCATGCCCAGCTTCTCGGCTATCAGGCATACTATCTCGTACTCGCTCTTGGACTCCCCTATCGGCTCGATGCACTTATTCTCCAGGAAAATACTTTCAAACTGGTCGCCCGTGGTGCCTTCTCCGATATCCTCGGTCTCGTACTTGGTATTGGACGGCAGGATGATATCGGCGAAAAGACAGTCGTTCTCCATCCAGGGGTGCTGCGCCAGCATGAACTCAATCGAAGGATGTCGATAGGCTTTCACGTGGCTGTTGCCGTCGTTCCAGCAGGTCGTCAGGCAGGGGGCATCGGTCCATATCATGTGTACCTGCGAGCAGCCCGGTACGGGATAGACGTATTTCTTGAACTGGTCTTCGGTCGGCAATATCTGGTAGCCGCTGCCGTAGATGCTGAACTCCCCCTTCAAAATGGCCTCGTGCACCAGGCATTTCGGAATAACCTGTTTCGGCATAGGGGCGAAGTTATCATACCCGCGCACCGCGCCCGATATGTCCGGCTCGACGATGCCCCAGGGCCGGTGCTTAAAACAGCGGCGTTTCAGCACCGCCGAAGAAAAGAACGCGCCTTCCAGGACGGCGTGCTGATGAACACCCGGTTTGCCGAGTCCCTGCATCGCCAGCAGCATTACCTCAAGTCGTGCCGGTTCATGGGAGTATGGCCCCCTGATGTAGGGTCCTCCGAGGCCGTGCGCCGTCGATGTGACCCTGGATGCCCATTCCCGGGCCAGGGCTTTAATAATGCGGGACGGTACACCACAGAGTTCAGAAGCCCATTTGGGCGTCTTAGGAATACCGTCTTCTTTTCCTAATACATATTCCTCGAACTTGTCGAAGCCGATTGAGTGGGTGGCGATGTAGTCTTTATCATAGGTGCCATTGGTAATCCACTGGTAAGCTATAGCCAGGTGTAAAGCGGCGTCCGTGTTGGGCAGTATGGGAATCCACTTATCGGCGTGGACGGCCGCCCCGTAGTTCAGGTCCGGGCAGACGTATATCTGCTTGATACCGAGTTCGGTGAACCAGTAGAACCACCGGCTGGCGATTTGCCCCGCGGCGAACCCCCACGGCGTCGTTTCGGGGTCACACCCCCAGCAAAGTATGAGCTCGGTATGCTTCGCCATGTCCGGGATGATATTGGCGTTGTAAGGCCATTGCAGGCCGACGGGTTCGCAACCCCAGACATGCTTGGCGCCCCAGTACCAGCCCTCCCAGCTATCCGGGTTTCTGACCTGGAAGGTAAAGCCTCCCATAAGCTCGAGGAGCCGGCAACCGCAGCCGTGGGTAGCATGTACCGCTTTTGTCTCGCCGTGGCCGTCCGCCTGGCCGAGTATTGCATAAGGCCCGTATTCTTTATGTATCCGTTTTATCTCGCCGGCAATTATATCCGTGGCTTCATCCCAGGATATCCTGATATAGCCGCTCTCGCCACGGTTCTGCGGATTCCTTTCTCCGCCGGGGTCCCAGTCGACCCTCTTGAGCGGGTACATAATCCGGTTGGGGGAATACACTCGCTTTTTGTAGCCAAGGCCGAAGGGGGCTATCAGCGACTTCATGGGTACGTTAAAGGTCTGGCCGCGCGCCTCTATCTTCCAGGCATTGAATTCCTCGGGTTTATATTTCCAATCGTAGCGGAACGGCCTGGTCCTGACTATTTTACCGTCTTTGACATCAATAAAAGCCAGATGCGAGTGCTTACTTCCGGCGGATAAGTCGGTACTCTTAATGAAAGTTTTTTCGCGCTTTTCAGGCTTCTCTTTGTGTGCCATTTATCAACCTCTTTTTCTGTTTCCTGAAATATTTTATGGCACGAACAGGTATTATCACTCCATCCTTAACATGAACAAAGACAGAACCAAAGCAGTCAAGCCAGCGTTTTGCATCAATAGTTACTCGGGCCCGCCTGACTGCCCGGTTACTTATTTTTCTACAATCCTGCGGATATCATCTACCCGAGCCGGTGGCTCAGGAATACCGGATGCTTATCCCTTGGATAACTCTATGTCTCCGACGTTGACGTCCTTGCCGGCGTCTACATCCTCTATCGTCCGCGCCAGATATCCCGCCTTCTCTATCAATATTGAGTATACCCCGGGCTCCTGCCTCTCAAACCAGAAGTCTCCAAAGTTGTCCGTCTTTAACTCGGCTACCTTCTTGCCTTTACCATCCTTTAGCGTTACCGTGGCACCCTCCAGGCATTCGTCCTCCTCAGGGTCGTAGACCGCCCCGGCGACGAAGTACTTGTCCAAAAGCCCGATATAGTACACCCTGGGCTTGGCGTTATACTCCGGGTGCAAGACCTCAGCCTGCTTGATGTACTCCTTTAACTCTTCTTCCTCCCCAAAC
>JAUWGD010000109.1 GCA_030606585.1 Dehalococcoidales bacterium
CTGGCGAATCAGCTCTTCGATTTCTCTCTGAGTTGCCAGCCGGGTCCGGAGAACAAGCTGGTGCGCTTCGCTTCGTGCTTTCATGGCCGTTTCCTGCTGGTATCTCTGGGCGTCGGCCCTCATTTTCCTGACCAGTTCCAGTTCACGCTGGGCGCTGAGGCGTATTCGCTGTACTGCCGCTGCGGCTTCTTTAAGACTGGAATAATCATCCTTCATGGTCCGCCTGGCTGCTGGAGCGGTTGTCGTAATATTTTTCATCTGTCCTCCGGTATCGGTATGGGAAGAGATTGAGAAATAGTTCCCGATTAGATACTACATCCTGGGAGTCTTAAGACGGAGATAGGTATCACCCATTATTTATGGGTGTCATCCCCTATCTTTCACGACTCGGCTTGCTGCTTGCCAGGCTGAAATACGGCAGATAATGTAAAGGTTTTCACTTTGCCCCTCCCCACCACGTATATATCTTTACCCACCCGCGCCTCCCTCGCATCATCTACTGCTTATCCCGCAGGATGCCTTCCTCTTATTAGGGGGAGTGTATAGTGATAGTGGCGCCAGCCATGATTGTTAGTCTGGTGCTCTTTATCATGGGAATCGCTAAAATAACCTCATAAATTTTAAATCACCTTATAGAAAATACTGATTAATTGCGATGAAAACCAGGATTAAGGAATATCGTGCCAGGCAGGACCTGACGCAGGAAAAACTCGCCGAGATGGTGGACGTCCGGCGTGAGACTATTATCTTTCTGGAGCAGGGTAAATATAATCCCTCGCTGGGGCTGGCTCACGGCGTCCTCCGGGCTCTGCGGGCTGCTATCGAAGACCTGTTTATTTTCGACGACTGAACGATTTTGCTTTTTATGTATTCTTGGTACTATTTTCTCGGAAAAATGTTACTAATACCCATTGACCAAACGGTATAAATGGTTTACACTGGTTGTATGTTCAATCCTTTGGTGGCAGCGGATGAAATGACCTTCATCTTTACTGCCTGCCCGCTTTTCGGGCAGGCAGCAGAATGCGTTTGCCATCTCAGGGTATCAATACATTAGCCCGCTGCCCTTTCTGCTATTTACTTTTTTAATTTTAGTGTATAATGGCATACACACTTAATCAGGCGGGGGGCTGGAGAAAGCCTTTCTCAGGTTCGTGAGGAGGCTGACGGAGGGAGAAATGACTGCCAAGTTCAAGAAACATCGCGAACAACTGGAAAGCGAACACAAACGCTTGACGGAGGAAATGGTGCAGTCAAAGGCGAGTGCTTCCACTGCCGAGGAGCGGCGAGAGGGTAGTCCCTTCGGCAAGCGGGAAGAGGAAGCCACCGAGACCCTGGAGCTGGAAAAGCGGCTGGCCTTGGAGAATCGCATCCGCCAGGAACTGGTCGGCATAGAGCATGCCCTGGAAAAGTTTGAGAAAGGCACCTACGGAACGTGTGACAATTGCGGTAAACCTATTGCCCCCGAGCGCCTGGAGGCGCTACCGCAGGCATCTTTATGTATGAATTGTAAGGCGTTGCTGGCGAAGAATGCAAAAGGTACACCGCCCCCGAGATAACTGGCGGGACGTGGCCTTCGGCTGCATTGTCCTGCTCGTGGTTCTCGCCGACCAGTTCAGCAAGACATGGATCAGGACCAATCTCGCCTTCGGGCAGTCGATTCATGATGTCGGGTTCTTCCGTATTCTCCATGTACAGAATACCGGTGCCGCTTTCGGTTTATTCAAAGACCACGCCTTTACACTGACGATAGTCGATATCGTCGGCATTGTCGTTATTCTGGCCCTCGTATTTCTCCTGCGCAGTCGCTGGTCTTTTTACGACAGCATGCTGGTACGGGCGGGTATGGGCCTGGTTATGGGAGGCACCATCGGCAACCTGATTGACCGCCTCCGTATCGGCCATGTTACCGATTTTCTGGATTTTAAAGTCTGGCCGGTGTTTAATGTCGCCGACGCTTCGGCTGTCGTCGGTTGTATCATTATTGCCTACTGCCTCATTTTTCTCACTAAAGCAGCCGCAAAACAGGAATGACCGGTAAGTATAGTTTTATCGTCGATACTTCAGGGGTTCGCCTGGACAGGTTCGTCGGGGAGAAATCCCCCGAGCTTTCCCGCACCCGCGCCCAGAAACTCATCGCCGGCGACTTTATTACGGTAAACGGCTGTCCGGCTAAGTCCAGTCTCAAGCTGGAAGCCGGCGACAGGGTGGATATCACCGTACCCCCCGAGTCCCCCGGCCACCTGGTCCCCGAGGATATACCCCTGGATATCGTTTATGAGGACGCCGACCTGCTGGTGGTGGACAAGCCGACCGGACTGGCGGTGCACCCCGCCCCCGGCCACCCCTCCCACACCCTCGCCAATGCCGTCCTGAATTACCTGCCCTCACTGGCGGAAAACGGTGATTCGCTGCGACCCGGCATCGTGCATCGCCTGGACAAAGATACCTCAGGCCTGCTCATCGTAGCCAGGAACCGCGTGGCGCAGGCAAATCTGTCGGAGCAGTTCAAGTCCCGTTCCGTGTCCAAGTGCTATCTGGTGCTGGTCAGGGGGAAGCTAACTCCAGCGAGCGGCATTATTGAGGCGGCCATCGGGCGCGACCCCCGCAACCGCCAGCGCATGGCGGTGGTATCGCAGGGTCGGGAGGCACGCACGGAATATCGTGTTATAAGGTATGTCGGCGAGTGTTCCCTGCTGGAAATCAAGCCGCAAACGGGGCGCACCCACCAGATAAGTGTGCACCTGGCGGCTATCGGCTTCCCGGTGATGGGAGATGCTACCTACGGCGTCAAGTCCCCGCATCTTTCTCGGCAGTTCCTGCACGCAAGTAAGCTCGGCTTCAAACTGCCCTCCACCGGCGAGTACGTTGAGTTTGAGTCCCCCCGCCCCCCCGATGGAGAAAAGGGGCGTAGGGAAATAGGGTCGGAGATTGGTGGTGCCTGCCCGGCGCAGCGTTTGCACCGGCGGGGCATTCCCGCGCAAGCGGGAATCCAGGCCACCTCATCCCCCCAATTAGTTATCTATTCCCACCCATACCGCCCTCGTACCATCCGCTGCTTATCCTCGCAAGATATCCACCGCCCCCAATGTTTGCATCTCAAAATAAAACATGGCAAAATTATAAAAGGGCTATCACGATATATCGCCAGCCCCTTCATTACTTAACGGGGAGATTTCTATGAAATACAGAAAATTCGGTAGCCTCGACTGGCAGGTATCGGCGTTGGGATTCGGCGCCATGCGCCTGCCGGTAATCGGTGAAGACCAGGCAAAAATCGATGAGCCGGAGGCTATCCGTATGATTCGCTACGCCGCCGACCACGGCGTCAACTATATCGATTCTGCCTACATGTACCACATGGGCCAGAGCGAGGTGCTGGTCGGCAAGGCTCTCAAGGACGGCTACCGCGAGAAGATGAAGGTGGCTACCAAGCTGCCGGCACGCATGATAGAGAAACCAGAGGACTTCGACCGCATTTTCAACGAGCAGCTTAAGAAGCTCGATATCGATATGATTGATTTCTACCTCCTGCACGGTCTGAACAAGGAGGGCTGGACAAACGTGCGCGACTTCGGCGTGCTTAAGTGGGCGGAGGAGCAGATGGCTAAAGGGCGCATCGGCCGCCTCGGCTTTTCCTTTCACGATGAATTCGATGTCTTTAAAGAAATCGTGGACGCCTACGATAACTGGGTCCTCTCCCAGGTACAGTACAACTATATGGACGTCAACGAGCAGGCGGGCCGCCGCGGCGTTGAGTATGCCGCCGGCAAGGGACTGGCCGTCGTCGTTATGGAACCCCTCCGCGGGGGCAAGCTCAGCAAGGAACCCCCGGCCCCCGTAGCTAAAGTGCTGGCGGGCGCGCCCAGCCAGCTTAAAGCCGTCGAGTGGGCCTGGAGCTGGATTTGGAACCAGCCGGAAATCTCGGTCGCCCTCAGCGGCATGAGCACGATAGAGCAGGTCGTCGAAAACGTTAGGCTTGCCGACCGTTATGAAGCGGGCAACCTTTCCGCCGGAGAGCTGAAAATATACGATAAAATCCGTGAGGCCTATAACAGCCTGAGTCCCGTCCCCTGTACCAACTGTCGCTACTGCATGCCCTGCCCCAATAACGTGGAAATCCCCCGTATCTTTCAGCTGTATAACGATGCCGTCATGTACGACGACATGCGGACGGGACGTTTTATGTACAACAGCCCCTTCTTCCCGCCGGACCAGCGCGCCGATAACTGCGTCGAGTGCGGCGAATGTCTGGAGAAATGCCCTCAAAATATAGAAATCCCGGACTGGCTCAAGAAAGCCCACGAGGCCCTCTATCAGGAGATGCCCCCCGCCCCGCCCGGATAAATGTCGTTGCGAGAGGGGGTATCTGTCATTGCGAGTCCCGATGGAATCGGAACGAAGCAATCCACCCCTGTCCTTGATACGGGGGTGAGGTTTTAAATTTTAACGGTACAACCACTTTCGGAAAACGTACCGACTGAACCACGGCATTAAGGCCCACGTTAAAACCCCCACCAGCAGTAAGGTCGTCAGGATATTCAGCAGGTAGAAATTCGCTCCTTCGAAGATAATATCCAGCAAAGGTACGATAATTGATGCCACTATATATACCGCTATGCAGGTGACGGTGAACATTTTCCATCGCGGGGGCGTCTCCAGCTGGGGACAATCGGGTATGGAAAACCACGTCTCCAGGCCCGTCGCCTCTTGCCGACTCCTCCGCGAGAACTCGTCCGCCTCGTGCGATAGCTTCTGACGTACGTAGGAGGTTTCCCAGATATGCACGGATTTCTCGTCCGCGAAACGTAGCACGAGGTGGTACAGCCCGGACTTGCCCGGCTCCGGTATCAGCATCGTCACGCCCTTGTTGCCGGGGGCTTCTTTAGCCGCCTCCACCAGCCGCCGCACCCAGTCGTCGTACTCCCGCTCGTGCCCCGGAAACACGTTCCGGCTTACCACCACCGTCACGTCCTTCCTGCCCTTCCCGCCCGGTACTATCCTGTCTTCTTCCATGACTCACCTCCCGCGACTCCCTGCTTTATCAATCTCTATATATTAATTATATCGTGAAATCAAGAAAAACAAAATCAGGTTATTCTTAATGTCTCATATATTAGAGATAATAATAGGTAGGAGGAGTGAATAATTTTTTTATTTTCTTTATTTCGACACTTCATAAGCTTTAAAGTGAATTATAAATTGGAGTAAAGATAAAATTGATATATAATTATCAGACAAATAATTTACTAAATACATTCAAGGGACATAATGTATAAACCTGTTGAGAGAGAAGCTCAAGCACTACGAAGATATAATCCTGAAGATATATTGAATTTGATATCAGCATTTAGTATTTTGCGTAGAAAAGATGAAAAAAGGTTAGCTGATTTACTTGCGAAGGAGAATCTGAATTATAAAGTAGCATTTAGAGATTTTCAACTTGCGTTTGTTGTGAAATTAGTCCTCCATTTTTTTTATAAGCGTCGTCTATCTCTAAGAAAATTTACTTGGAAGGATTTGCTAGAAGCATGCAGAAGCCTTACTAAACATCAAGCTCCTAGTTCGTATGCAATTAGTTCTTTGGAAGATTTGGATAAATTTATGATACGAATGGCGTATCAGCAGTTCCCGGATTTTTACGGTGATAGAGATACACTTGCAAGGACACACTTATTGTTTAGAACCTGCACTCGTGAAGTCGAACGTAATACTAATTTTAATATAGATAGTGCATATATGGAAGCAACTGGAATAACATTAGACCAAAGTTGGGAGATAACACTTGGAATATGCGGTTTCTTGTTGGGAAGAAAAAATGGCCTTATTAAAGGTCCATTAAA
>JAUWGD010000022.1 GCA_030606585.1 Dehalococcoidales bacterium
CGGATTCCCGCACCTAATTATCCGGGCGGCGGGCCGAATCCGCTACTCCGCTGGTCAGGGGGATAGAGCTCCTCAGCCACGTCGTCGAGGCCGAGTTCCTCGAGCTTACGCAGGCTCGGTTTTGTCGTAAACCTGTCCCAGTCGAGTGCGCCGAGGTTCCAGTAGGCCTGCGCTTCCATATCCCTTGTAACGCCGGCGAGCGGCCCTTCCGTCTGCGGCGGAATACCCGGTATCCTGGGGTGGACAAAGCGCTCCAGCGGATTATCACCTTCACGGAGGTTAAAGACATGCCTCATAACGGCAATCCTCTCGCCGTTCTTGAGCAGTTCATCCCCGGAGCGGTCCCAGCCGGTAACGTATTTCAGAAATCCTATAATGTATTTATCCGGGTTGCCGGCTAGGCCGCCGTGCATGCAGAGTCCGCCGGCGCTGCTGACGTACTGCATAAACTGGCTCGGTCCGAAGCCAGTGGTATGGCGGCCGGGGGTAGCATCCATGTGGTACATGGCCATCGTCATCTTTTCGCCGAAGAAAGCGGCTTTGGGGTCGTGCATGCCCAGTTCCTGACCGCCGATATGCACCGCGTATTTTTCAGCGCCCTTGCCGATTTTCCCGGCGGCAGCCTTCACCCCCTGGGCCAGCACAGCCCCGAGTCCCTCCCCTTTAACCATCTTCTCGGTCATGGCGACCAATCCGTCGGGATTGCCCCAGGTCAAATCAATACCGTCCGTATCCTTTTTAGTGATGATGCCGTGCTCGTACAACTCCATGGCGAAGGAAATAATACTACCGCCCGAGATGGTATCAAAGCCATAGGCATTACAGAAGTGGTTGGCCATGGCTATCGCCTCGGCGTCAGTGCAGCAGCAGTTCGCCCCGAAAGCTCCAATGGTCTCGTATTCCAGGCGGTGAGCGCCGGCCGGGTAGGGATATTTCACACCCGCTTTCAGGCTGGCCTTGCAGGCCGCGGGACAGTGCCAGCAGCCCTTTCGCTTGTCCAGGTTGGCTATCATATTATCGCCCTTGAGACCTGAAACATCCGGAATCTCCACTACCCCCACGCCGCCCCAGTTCTTGACCGGGGTATCGCCGCTGTGGGCGGATGCATCGGCGTGACCGCTGGTTCCATAGACTCCGAAATGCTCCAGGAACTCCTTGGCTTCCGCCATGTGCTCTTTACGCAGTTTATTGGCTCCCTCAAGGTCGAAGACAGGCACAGGCAGTTCACCCTTAGCCACGACCGCCTTGAGTCGCTTGGAGCCCATGACCGCGCCGATTCCGGAACGTCCGGCGGCGTCTCCCTTGTTGGTCATGATGCAGGCACAAAGAGATACTTTTTCGCCGGCGGGACCGATGCTGATAGTTTTTGCCGTCGGGCCGTACTGTGCTTCAAGTGTATCCTCGGTTTCATAGGTGGACTTGCCCCATAGCTGCGAGGCGTCTTTCAATTCAGCTTTCCCGTTATCCAGCAACAGATAGACCGGCTTTTCCGAAATGCCGGTAAAGAACACGCCATCATAGCCGGAGAATTTCAGGTGGGGTCCGAAATGCCCTCCGGAGTTGGCGTCTCCCCAGCCGCCGGTCAGCGGCGATTTCGCCACGACGCAGTAACGGGCGCCGAAGGTGGCCGGTGTACCGGTAAGCGGGCCGGTGAGCACTCCGAGTGTATTATCCGGTCCCAGAGGGTCGACGCCGGCCTTCTGGCGAGTGTAGAGAATCCTGGCACCGATACCGTATCCGCCGATAAAATCTTTGGCGAGATTTTCATCCAGCGGCTCTTCCTTCAATTCACCCGTGGAAAGGTTCACGAACAGCAACTTTCCCATATATCCTCTGGACATAACTTGCTCCTTTTCTCGTTCTGCTGTCATTATACCCGTGGCTTAAATTCGCGGTCAAATTACGTTTCCATATTTGATGATTGCCACTAAAAGTATTAAGATAGCAGGAAATAAATGAAACAGAGGCATAAAATGAACCGAGAAGAATACCTGGAATACGCCGACCATTTTAATAACAAGAGGTACGATAAGGTCACGAGCTACTTCACGCCGGACGTCACGGTGGAGTACTTCGATAACGCCTACGGGCCGCAATTCCCCGCCCGCACCCTGCACGGACGCGAGGAGTTCGCGGCTAACTATAAAGCCCTGCACGAGCACACCAGGGAGGTCCTGGAACTCGGCGACTTCATGGCGGTGGGCGACCTGTTATTCGTCGAGTTATATACCGAGTTCCACACCTTCAAAGATGCCCCGGAAGGCGGCCAGGGGTGGAAGAAGGGCGACACCAACATCATGACCAACTGGGTAATCTACAACCTCGATGAAAACGGCAAGATGAAGCGCATCCGCATCGCCCATTTCAGGAACCACGACCCCGAGACCGCCAGGTATAAATAGCCATTTTTGTAATATCCCGTGCCACGCTGGTATAATTTTAAAGTCGGCCTTTTAAGGCCAAATCATTGTTATAATCTAGAAAAGGATATATTTATTTAATGACAGATAAAAACTGGGAAGATATGACGCCGCAAGAAAAAAGGGCAAATCGCTTACACCGCTGGCTCAACAACGACAGCAATCTCCCCGATGACGAGGCTAAGCAAGCCTACAGAACGAGAGTACAGAGGCTGATTGACGTTTATAACATAGAGGAGCCGGACAGGGTGCCGGTCAACCTGCCCGTCGGGAATCTGCCTCTAAAATTGGCCGGTATCAATGCCCATACCGCCATGTATGATTATGAAAAGGCGTTGGAGGCCTATGCGAAATTCAACGAAAAATACGGGTCGGAGCTGGAAGTTAACGCCAGTCCTTTCGTCACCCCGGGGCGGATTCTGGATATACTCGACTATAAAATCTACGCCTGGCCGGGGCATGGGGCCTCGGAAAACGCTACCGGATGGCAATATATAGAAGGCGAATACATGACGGCGGACGAATATGACGAACTCATTCGCGACCCCTCAGATTTCTGGATGAGGAAATATCTGCCCCGCGTCTTCGGCATCCTTGAGCCCATGAAGATGTTCCAGCCGTTCACAAACATCACGGAAAACGTCCACATTTTTCAGCTCATGCCGCTGGCTATGCCGCCGGTTCAGGAGATGCTCCAGAAATTACTGGACGCCGGTAAAGAATTCCAGAACATGATGCAAATGATGATGAGGGCAAGCGGCGGTGGGGCGGCGGGGGGATTCGCCGGATTCTTGGGGGGATTCGCCAAAGCCCCGTTCGACACCATCGGGGACACCCTCCGGGGTACTACGGGCATTATGCAGGACATGTTCCGCCGTCCGGCCAAGCTCCTGGAGGCCCTTGACGTAGTAGCAGATTTAACCATTAAAACAATTCTAAATTCACCCAACATCTCCAATATGACAACAGTAATATACCCCCTCCATAAGGGTGCCGACGGCTGGATGTCCCAGAAGGCGTTCGATACCTTCTACTGGCCGTCCCTGAAAAAGGTCATGGACGCTTTCATTAACGAGGGTCTTATCCAGAACCTTTTTGCCGAGGGCGGCTTTAATACCCGACTGGAAAGCGTTAACGAGTTCCCCAAGGGCGCGGTTACCTGGTACTTCGACCGCACGGACATGTCACTCGCGAAGAAGATACTCGGCGATAATTGCTGCTTGCAGGGTAACGTGCCATCTTCCATGATTGTTACCGGCACTCCGGAAGAAACTAAAGAGTACTGCCGTAATCTGATAGAAACCGCCGGCAAGGGCGGAGGCTTTATCCTGGCATCCGGCTCTGTGGCGGATAATCCCAGGCTGGAAAACCTTCAGGCGATGATGGCGGCGGTGCGGGAATACGGCTTCTATAAGAAATAAGGAGTCCGACATGGCTTTAGCCAAGGACATCTACCGGGCATTCGAGGACGTGGTAGGTGCGGATAACATCGCCGACGACCCGGCAATTCTCGATTCTTATGCCTGGCGTTCCGGCCTGGTAGCCAAACTGGATAAATTCGTGCCCAGATTCGAGGCCGTGACCCTCCCCAAAGATACCTCTGAAGTACAGGCGATAGTCAGGTTGTGCAATAAATGCGGTCTCCAGTTCAAGGCTTCGAGCACGGGCTGGGGGCCTTACTGCGACCCCGCCGGACCGGGCGTCATCAAGATGGACCTGCGCCGGATGAACCGCATTATAGAGATTAACGAAAAGAACATGTACGCGGTGGTCGAGCCTTACGTGATTTACGCCCAGCTCCAGGCCGAGTTGATGAAAAGGGGCCTGAATACCAATATCACCGGTGCCGGCAGCAACTGCTCGGCGCTGCCCCTGGCAGCCCACTCCAACCTGGGACACCTCAGCGTCAGCGGCAGCTACGGCGAGAGAAACCAGCTGGCGCTGGAATGGGTGACACCGGACGGGGAAATAGTCAGGACAGGTTCGCTGGCGACCCTGGGCGAGTGGTTCTGCGGGGACGGGCCGGGGCCTTCTCTGCGTGGAGTTATAAGGGGCAACACGATGCCCCTGGGAGGACTCGGTGTTTATACTAAAGCAGCCCAGAAAATTTACCACTGGCCGGGGCCAGCGACATTCCCGGTCGAAGGCGTATCCCCCCATTACAAACCGAGTTCCACACCATCGGGCTTTATGATTAGATATATATCTTTCCCCTCGCAGGAAGCGCTGAGGGAAGCGGCCAGGCGAGTCGGCGAAAGCGAAATCGCCTTCATCTTAATGGGCTTCAACACCGCCATGATGGCATCAAACATTGCCACAAATAACGACGAGGACGCCGAGCACCTCAGGGAATATACCGAGATGGTACAGGGTCCGGGCTTCATGATAATCATCGCCGGGAATTCTCCCGGTGATTTCGCCTATAAAAAGAAAGTTCTGGAGATAATCGCGGAAGAGACTAAAGGGAAGTCGCTGGAGCCGGTGGCAGACCCCGAAAACGCCGCGGGCTTTATCTGGCGGTTTATCAGGGTCACAGGGTCGATACGCGAGACCTGCCGCGCCACGGGAGTTTTCGGGGGCGAGGTGGGGGGCACCGATGTCTTCAACCTCATGAGCAAGTTCATCGAGCAGGGCTCCAGGGTCAAGGAAGGCTTCATCCAGAAGGGGCTGCTCTTCGCCGACGGCACCGACCCCTTCGTGCAGTTGATAGAACACGGACACTGCGGACACGGCGAGCTGCTCATCCGCTATGTGCCGAGCAATCCCGCCGCGGTGCAGGCCAGCTTCGAGGTATTCATGGCGGCCAACCGGGCAGCTGTCGAGGGCCATTACGGCGTGCCTCACCATGTCTGGAGCGACGCCGTTTGCGATATGTACGGTCCGGATACATCGAATTACACCAAATGGCTGAGGAATATCAAGAAGACTTT
This sequence comes from Dehalococcoidales bacterium, assembly GCA_030606585.1. Taxonomy (GTDB): domain Bacteria; phylum Chloroflexota; class Dehalococcoidia; order Dehalococcoidales; family RBG-16-60-22; genus JAFGPF01. The sequence goes on from JAUWGD010000022.1 coordinate 5,351, forward strand.
CGACCCCGGTTCCGCGTCCGAAGCCAGCCACTACGTAACCCCTGAAAAGTAGTCGAGAAACGAGAGGTAACTTTCATGGAAGAGTACGGTAATATCAAAGCGCTTATCGAAGTCATGAACGCCAACGGTGTCGAGTATGTTTTCTTTAATCCGGGAATCGATAACGTTCCCGTGCTGGAAACAATATCTAAATACAATGCGGAGGGCAAAAAATCTCCCAGGAGCATACTCTGTCTCGACGAATTCGTGGCAATGACGGCTGCCCACGGCCACTACATGGCATCGGGTCGACCTCAGGTAGTCTCGGTGCACTCCGAACTGGGTGTATTACAAATCGGCGGCGCTTTACACAACGCCCAGTGGGGAAAGGTGCCTGTGGTGTTTTTTACCGAGAACCAGGGACCGCCCCAGCGTACCAACTGGCGCGGCGAGACTTTCGACCAGAATGCGATGGTGCGCAGCTTCGTCAAGTGGGACTACCAGCTGGGTGCCGAAGACGACCTCGTCGATACACTCAATAAAGCTTTCAAAATCGCCACGACCGAGCCGTGCGGGCCGGTTTATCTGAACCTGCCGCGTGAAGTCTTCTGGGACAAAGGTGACAATGTAGAGAGTTCATCGCCAAAAGCCGAAAAAGAAACAGCGCCGGAGGCCGATGCCGGCGACCTCAAAAAGGCGGCGGAGATACTGATTAACGCCGAAGACCCGCTGATAGTAACCGGATATTCCGGCAGAAACCTTCGTTCAGTGGACTTACTGGTGAAGCTGGCGGAAATGTTATGCGCGCGGGTGGTTACCACCGATGTCATGGTGAATTTCCCCAATACACACCCGATGGCGGCGTACCTGTCCACCCACGTAGGATACGGCAATCCCCTGCTGGGAACCACCGATGCTATCCTGGCAATCGACTACGACATGCATTACGCGGGGGCGCCCGCCAGGCTGCGAGATGACGTCAAGATTATCCACATAGATGTCGACACGGCGAAAAAGGGCGTTCCGCTATGGGAGAGAAAACCCGATATACTTATAAAAGCCGATTCCAGCCGGGCGATACCGGCTCTTACCGATATAATAGATAGGAAGTTATCCCCCGAAAAACGACAGCAATTACGTAAACGGTTCGAGGTTTATAAAGCCGAGCATGATAAACTGGCCGGAGAGTGGCAGGCGCTGGCGAAGAGCCACGCCGATGAGAAACCGATTTCCGCCCACTGTCTCAGCCACTGCATAGATGAAGCAATCGACGATGAAACGATTATCGTGAACCAGACGATATCGCCGGCGGTCATCGTGGCGCACCAGATTCACCGCAGCAAGCCGGGCACTCTGCTGTCCTGCGCCGGTGGCTGCATCGGCTGGGCGCCGGGGGCGGCCCTAGGCGTCAAGCTGGCAAGCCCGGACAAGACCGTTATAAGTCTGATGGGCGACGGCGCTTTTATCTACGGCTGTCCGGAGGCGTCTTTATGGTCGGCGAGTTTCTATAAGGCTCCTTACCTGGCCATCATCTACGATAACCAGGGCTACGGCGCCATCAAGGGGCTTTTCCGGGAAAAGTACGACGTGGACAACATGGGCGCGGATATCCCCACCCCACCCGATTACGCCACGATTGCCCGCGCCTGCAACGCCTACGGCCGCATTGTAGAAGACCCCGCCGATGTCCCGCCGGCTCTGAAAGAAGCCCTCCAGCAGGTACAGAGCGGACGACCCGCCGTGCTGGACGTCAGGATTGACCCGGTTTAACCAGTCTTTCTTTACGGCATGGGATAGTATTTTGGCTTCCACTTTTCCCAGGCGCGACGCTCATCCTCATACAGAGCCTCTTCCACGCTACAGGGTTTGCCCAGTATCATCGCCGTACGGTTATTGCCGTAGACAGGCCACTTGCCGATACTCTCGCAGGAGGGGTCGCCAGTGCGGGCGAAGGCCAGCCAGGCATCCTGAATGCACTCCGAAAGCTTATCCGCATCCGGTCCGCTGCCGCAGAACATAGCGTCGTATCCGCCGAAGACGAAGCCTATTTCCAGGGCGTGGCAGGCACCCATGATACCACCCATCACCGGAGATTTCCACGTAAATAGATAATTATAGGTAAGCTGGTTATTATCACGCTGTGCCTCGACGAGTTGAAGAGCCGGCATGCGGAACATCAGGTCTGTCTGAATAGCAGTCAAGAGCTCGGCAGGGCTGGTGAGAGCGCCTCGCCTCTCCCTTGCCTTCCGGTAGGCTTCCATCAGACCCGGCACATTTTCAGCCGCTATGAAAATCCCGAGTCGCCTGGCTACCTCGGCATCATCTATCTTGCCTATATCCGGTTGCATCATAGCAAACAGCTTCCACTCTTCAAGGTTGGTGCCGATTAGTAAAGGAACGTCCTTGACGGCACCCTGCCTGACAACCATTGTCGGTATATCGGGAATCGTCTCACCATCTATCACAGGTGTCGTTACCGTTATCTTCGAAGCTTCTCCCGGCCCGGCCACCCCAGTCCTCAGTTTCATCTCGACATCGAGCAACTGCGGAACAGTCAGTGCCCGCAGCGCTTTAACATCTCCACCGTCTATACCGAGCGTTTTAAGAAAATTCTTTGCAACCGTTACCGCATTTTCCAGTGGAGCCGCCGTGCTGCCGACACCGCTCTCCAGAATGCCCTTGTGGAAATACCCTTTCGCCGCGGGCATCGCCAGCAGGCAGCCGATACTCATGCCGCCGGCCGATTCCCCGAAGACGGTAACGTTGGCGGGGTCACCGCCGAACGCCGCTATATTCTCTTTGACCCATTTAAATGCGGCCACCTGGTCGAGTAATCCCTCGTTCCCCGTAGCCGTGATTTTACCCCCGGTCACTTCCTTCAGATTAAGGAAACCCAGCATGCCGAGTCGATAATTGATGGTTACCAGGACGATATCGCCGCGTGCAGCCAGACTTGGATTGTCGTACATCGGGTCGGAACCCGAGCCAATGGTAAAAGCGCCGCCGTGTATCCAGACCATTACCGGTCGTTTTTTATCATCCAGCCCGGCCGTCCAGATATTCAGGAAAAGGCAGTCTTCATCCTGAGCCTGTTCAACATGGACTATCGGCCCGCCCACCATAGGATTCTGGGGGGCGATAGGCCCGAACTCTTTCGCCGGGCGTATACCGTCCCAGGGCTTTACCGGCTGCGGGGGCATCCAGCGCAAGTCCCCCAGCGGCGGTGCGGCGTAAGGAATTCCCTTGAACACGTAAAGATTGTCCTGATAATATCCTTCTACTTTACCTGTTTTGATATCGACTACGGTTTGCTTATTATCGCTCATATTCGCCTCCTGAAATTTTAAACGGTTTCATTATACCATTACGTGATATCCTGTTAAAATAAATATTCCTTTAATTACTTTGCTTACCTCACCCCCTAACCCCCTCTCTCTGCGCAATCCCCTTTTTGTGCTGCGATAAACTCTCAGACCAAGCAATCCGGAAATTGTAACTTAAGTTACAAAGTGATTTACGTTATACACATATAAATGTAACTTAAGTTACTAATTGCACAGTATTATGACATAATTACTACGTATTCGTTGCATACTATTGACACTAATTGTGCATTATGATAATCTATATATGAGGTATATTACAATGAGATGGGGAATGGCCGTAGATTTGACACAGTGCGTAAGGTGCTACGCCTGCGTAGCCGCCTGCCGCATCGAACACTTTCTGCCTATGGGCATGTCCTGGCCGAGGCTGGTAGCCATGGAAACGGGCGGCGACAGCCCTACCGTATCGACTTACTCGGTACGCTGCAACCAGTGCCAGAACGCACCCTGCGTCGAGGTATGCCCTACCGGGGCCACCTACCAGCGTGAGGACGGCATTGTAGTCATCGACCAGGACAAGTGCGTCGGCTGCCGTTATTGCATTATCGCCTGCCCCTACCAGAACCGGACTTTCCTTTCCAAGGACAAAGACAAAGGCTTCTTCCCCGGCAGAGTAGAGACCGACTTCGAGAAAGCCGGCAAGAAACTCTACAGACATCAAGTCGGCACGACGGAGAAGTGTAACTTCTGCGTCGAGAGGATTGACGCGGGACTGGCCAAAGGCCTGAAGCCGGGAGTGGACCGCGAAGCCACGCCCGCCTGCGTGAATACCTGCCCGGCACAGGCGCTGACCTTCGGCGACCTTGACGACCCGAACAGCGAAATTTCCAGGTTAATAAAGGAAAAGAACGGCTTTCAGCTTCACCCGGAATACGACACCGACCCCTCCGTGTACTTTATCGACGGCAAGATAGGGTATTCCGACGAACCGGAATTAAGAGACGATTCCAGGCAGGAGCCAGCCTCAGCGGGAGCGGAGAGATAAGTTGGAAATACACGAGTGGATGATAAACTACACCCGGCAGACGGAGTGGATTGACCGCCGGGGCATCTTTCTCTGGATAGCCTTCTACGCCGGCGGTCTGGGCGGTGGACTGTACCTGGTATCGCTGTATTTCAACAGCCTGTGGGGGATGTTCATCAGCTGGCTGATTATCGCCGTAATCAAGGGCGCGGCCCACCTCATCTACCTGGGCAAACCGCTGCGCTTCTGGCGAATCGTTTTCCGGCCTAACTCCTCATGGCTGGCCCGTGGCATTATCTTCGTACTCGCTTTCGTTGTTTTCGCGGCGGTACAGCTGGCACTTTCCTTCTGGCTGCCCGGCACCGCCGTGGAAATCGCCTTCAAGGTGCTGGCCGGAATGGCGGCGCTGGCGGTCACGGTATACACCGGCTTCGTCCTTAATACCGTCAAGGCCGTGCCTTTCTGGAACTCAACATTATTACCATTATTATTTGTCCTGTGCGGCATACTGGGGGGATTCGGACTCGCGGTAATCATCGGCTTAAACGGTGGAAACGTCAATGTCGCTATTGCCGAGACGGGAAGTAGATGGCTTCTCATCGTCAACGCCCTGCTGATAGTCGTCTATCTCTGGGCGGCGGCTAACCGCGAGACGACCGGTAAGAAATCGGTCATGGAGCAAATGCGCGGCAACCTCGCCCCCGTATTCTGGGTCGGCATCGTTGCCCTGGGAATCATCATACCACTGGCTATCGCCTTTTCCAGCTACTTCGTAAGTGAAGTATCGTCAGCCCTGCTGGTCACCGGTGTTGCCTGCGAGGTTATCGGCGGTCTGGCTCTAAGGTATTGCGTGCTGAAAGCCGGCGCCTATAAACCGCTGGTCGCTATCGCCGGCTAGTCGTTAGCAATGGTAATTGCCAGACAGCCCGTTTACTACCAGATTAAGAGGGTATTTCGCAATAGTTCGGTGTCATTCCAGCGAAAGCTGGAATCCAGCGGAGGGGGTAAGTGGGCCTGGATTCTCGGGTCAAGCCCGAGAATGACATTATTGAATAATTTCGGATAAATATATTTGAAAGACGCAAAATGAGCGAGAAAAAGATAATCAAGACCACCTGTAAAAGCTGCCACGGCGGCTGCGGCGTGCTGGTGACCGTCGAAAACGGGACGATTATCCACATCGAAGGCAACCCGGACACGCCGACCCTGGGCACAATGTGCTCCAAGGGGCTTTCCAGCATTCAGCACATTAACCACCCCGACCGCCTGAAGTACCCTTTAAAAAGGACGGGTAAACGTGGCGAAGGAAAATGGCAGAGGATAAGCTGGGACGAGGCGCTGGACACAATCGAAAGCAAGATGAAGGAGTCGATAGAGAAATACGGGCCATCATCCATAGCCGTGTCACAGGGGACGGGGCGGGGCTATAACCGGTACACCCACCGCCTGGCGCGTTCCATCGGTACGGCCAATATCATCACGCCCGGCTATATCTGCCACAGTCCCCGGCTGGGCATGTACGGGCTGGTCACCGGGTACGGCCGTCTCTACTGCGACTATCACGGGTGGGGTGGAGAGTTTCCCAAGACGCAGATATCCTGGGCCAAGCAGCTGGAGATAAGCAGCGCCGACTCCGAGATGGCGGTGTGGTTTTTAAACTCGCTGAAGCACGTTAAAAATTTAATCGTTATTGACCCGCGTGAAACGGCATTATCCTCGCGGGCGACGCTATGGCTGCAAATCAGACCGGGCACGGACGCCGCCCTGGCGCTGGGCATGATTAACATCATCATCAACGAAGGCCTCTGGGATAAAGAGTTCGTGGATAACTGGACGTACGGATTCGATAAATTGAAAGAGAGAGTCCAGGAATACACGCCGGAGAAAGTCGCGGAGATAACGTGGCTGAAGAAAGAAGACATTATAAAAGCGGCCCGGCTCTTCGCCGAGGACACCCCCGGCTGCATACAGGTCGGCAGCTCTTTGGAGAGGCAGGCCAACTGCGGCCAGACCGTAAGGTCCATTATCTGCCTGCTGGGCGTTACGGGCAATATCGAGAGGCCAGGCAGCATGATGAGCTGGATTGTGCCGGATTCCGGACTCCTGGAGGAGTTTTTTCAGGAACTGCCGCTTACCGACGAAATGCGGAAGGGAATCGTGGGCAGCGAAACATACAGGATGGGCGCCGCCCGCACTGCTCATTCGGACAGCGTTGTCAAGCAGCTGGTTAACGGCGATTCGGTGGTGAAAGTCTGGTTCAGCGTCGGCGGCCAGCAAATACTTCACCTGGCCAATACCCAGGAGGTTTTGCAGGCAATACACAATGTCGACTTTTTAGTGCATGCCGACCAGTTCATGGGCCCCATGGCGGAACACGCCGATATCCTCCTGCCGGCGGCACACTGGCTGGAGATGGACGATATCTACAACATGCACCCGCGCTTTATGATTGAAGCCATCAATAAGACCGTCGACCCGCCGGGCGAGGCCTGGCCCGATAACAAGATATTCAACGAGGTGGGCAGAAGAATGGCTCCCGATTTATGGTTCGAAAACGTCGAGAAGATGCTGGACTACACGGTCAGAAAGGCCAACATTACCTGGAAAGATTTCAGTAAAATGGGCGTCCTTGCCAAGATTGGCAAAGACCAGATTTATTATAAGTATAAGACCGACTACTGGAAAAAAGGCGGCGGTTTTCCCGCGCCGACCGGCAAGTTTGAGTTTTTCTCAACGGTACTCGAGGACATGGGGTACGACGCGCTGCCATATTTCCAGGAGCCCGGTGAAAGCCCCGTTTCCACACCGGAACTGGCCAAAGAATACCCGCTCGTGTTGTCTACCGGGTACCGCCAGCCATTCTATTTCCTGTCGCAGTACCGTAATATCCCCTGGCTCCGCAGTTTTCAGAAAGACCCGGTGGTGCAGATTCACCCGGATACCGCTAAAGAATATGGTATAGAAGACGGCGACTGGGCCTGGATTGAATCGCCGCGGGGCAGGATAAAGCAGAAAGCCAGGCTCTTCCCCGGCATTCACCCGAAGGTCATCATGGCGACGGCTAACTGCTTTAACCCCGAGGAACCGGGGCCGTTGCATGGTTTGCTTACGTCTAATCCCAACGTGCTTACCTCGAACGACCACTGCGACCCCATGTTCGGCTCACCGGACCTGACGGCACTGTTATGTAAAGTCTACAAAGTAGAGTAATAATATAAAGGAGAAAAAATGTCGGAATCAGAATACGAAAAATACGCAGTACGAAAGCCTATATACGAAGCCGGACCGGGAATAAAAAACCGCCAGAGCCCTACCATGACCTACATGAGCAGCAAGCAGGTGCCGGAAGCTAACTATTATATAGAACTCGGCTGGATATACGATATCCCGGAACCCAATCCGCATATCCACGAACACGTGCACGACTACGACGAGATTGTTCTGCACTGGGGCGGCAATCCCGAAGCCCCTCAGGACCTCGGCGGTGAAATCGAGTTTTATATCGGCGGGCAACCTATTACCTTCAATACCACCACCGGCATCTTTATTCCCAAGGGGACACCCCATGGCCCGTTAACCTGGAAGAAATTCAGGTTTCCACATATCGAGATGGCAATGATGCTGGGCACCGGAGACCCGTTTGCCGGATGGGGAGAAAGCGGTATCTCCAAACCGAAAGAAGGATTGCCTGTCAAGAAAGATAAATTCGACTACGAACAATACGTAATCCGCAGCCCGATGCGCGAGGCAGGTCGCGGCTTTGAAAGCGGCCGGCAGACTCCCACAATGACCTATATGAGCCGTACCCAGATAAATGTCGCCAATTATTATATAGAATTCGGCTGGATATGGGACGTGGTAAAACCCGGTATCCCGGAGATGGCGCATAAGAAATTCGACGAAATTGTCCTGCATATCGGCGGCGACCCCGAAAACCCCGAAGACCTCGGCGGCACGATGGAATTCGGCATGGGCGGCGACACGCTGCAGTTCGATACCAGTTACGGCATGTATGTTCCCAGAGGCCTGCGCCACGGCCCGCTTAAATGGCTCGAGGTAAAGAAACCCTTTATCGAGATGGCGATTATGCTCGATTGCGGGACCATGGCGGAAGGATGGGGCGACAGCTTCTTCACGCCTCCGGGCCAGAGCTAGTATTAACGACAGGCACTTATACAGACAGAAAAGGCCGGAACTCTATAGAACCGGCCTTCTTCTTTTTGATTATAGTGGCGAGCTGCGTAATTAAAACATGATAACGTTACGCAGCGCTTTACCCTTCACCACCGAATCTATCGCCTCGTTAATCTGCTCCAGCGGATAACGACCGGTGATGAGTTCATCAAGCTTGAGAATTCCCGCCCTGTAGAGTCCTACCATCTTGGGAATATCCGTCTGCAGTTCCGTGGAGCCCATATAGCTGGCGGTAAGCGTTTTCTCGTCCTTGATAAACATCAGCGGCGAAAGAGTTATAGTATCGGTCGCCTTGGGCAGGCCTACCACGACGGTCATGCCGCCCGGTCGCAGCATTCCAAAGCCCTGTAAAATAGCGTCGGCGTTGCCTACCGTCACGAAAACATATTCGGCGCCACCCGTTATCTCCCTGACCGCTTCGACGGCGTCTTTCTTCGCCGCGTTTACCGTATGGGTCGCCCCGAAAGTTTTGGAGGCTTCCAGTTTGCTGTCCAGTACGTCAACGGCTATGATCGGGTAAGCACCGGATATAGCCGCGCCCTGAATGGCATTGAGCCCGACGCCCCCCGTACCGATGATAACGCAGCTGCTGGCTACCTCGACTTTTGCCCGGTTGACCACCGCGCCGAACCCCGTAATCACGCCGCAGGCAAGCAGCGAAGCACAATCCATCGGCATATCTGCGGGTATTTTAACCACCTGCGATTCGTGCACGATGGCGTATTCGGCAAAAGTACCCGTCCTGACCAGCGGCGGCAGGTCTTGCCCGCTCTTGCTGTGGGCGCGGCTCTCCCTGTCCAGGGGCCACATATAGCTGCACAGGTGGCTGCGTCCCGTCCGACAATAAACACATTTCCCGCAGGATGCGATGAGCGATACCACTACGGGGTCGCCGGGTTTTACCGAGGTAATATCTTTACCGACTTCCTCAACGTAACCGGCTGATTCGTGGCCGCCGATAAAGGGCACTTTCCCGCCCAGTTCTCCCATGCAGACATGAATATCGCTATGGCAGATGGCTGTCGCGGCTATCTTTGCCTTTACCTCATCCTTCTTTGGCGGGTCGATATCCACCTCTTCCACCACAAGGGGCTTGGCAAATTCGTAACATACTGCAGCTTTCATAATTTCCTCCTCAAATAATCACTGTTATCAGGCCATAATCAGTTTATTTTCCCCGTGTTATAAAGTCAAATGCTTTTTTTGACAAAGCCAGAGCCATGAACTTATGATGAGCTATACCCCTTGAAAGGAGAGACTGAAATGGCTAAAGGAATGATACTGAATATCGTCGCTACCGAATGCTCCGCCGAGAACGAAGACAGGTTCAACAAATGGTATAACGAGGTGCATGTTCCCATGTTGTTCAAGTACAAGGGCATGAAGGTGGTAGGCCGGTATAAGTTAATGGGCGAAAGCGAAGGGCAGGCTAAATATCTGGCGATTTACGGATTTGAGACAAAAGAGGCGCTGGAGGCACTCCCCAGGAGCCCGGAATTCGCCGCCGCTATAGAGGAGATGCAGGGTTCGTGGAAGGACGGAGAGATTAATATCAAGTGGATGGCCAATTACGAGCCGATACAGACATGGGAGAGGTAGCTGCGTAAAAAGGATAGTCCCAAAATAAATCAGCTTGTCATAGCGGATTGATTTGTTTTACTGTTAAGGTAAGAACGTAAAGATAGTTATTATTGTTTACGCAAAGGGCGGATGATGGCAGGAATGGAAGCCAGCTGGTGGGATTCTTCGGCGACATTTAAAAGGTGTACCGCGGAAAAGGCATCTTTTATTCTTCTTTGCGGGTTTGACCTTACTCTTACGGTCCTGGCGATAAACCTCGGCCTGGCGGAATTAAATCCCTTTGTCAGATACCTCATTCAAATACCCGTGCTGCTTCTGGTGGTAAAGCTGGCTATCCCGGTTCTCATTGCCTGGTTGATACCGGGCAGGCTTCTCTGGCCGTCTATTGCCCTGCTGGTCCTGGTCGTTATCTGGAATATCAAGGAGCTGGTTAGCTTTCTACTGTAAAGCCCTCAACGACTTGCGGAATTGGTAAGTGATTCTTCTTTCTGATACAGGGTACCCATCGTTTCCAGGTAAAGCCGTGCGGCGCTGACTCTCAGGTGTTTCGAATTATAATCGGGGTCTGCCTTGAGCTTGCTGTACATGCTGTTCAGGTGATGCTCGACCGTCTTGATATCAATAAAGAGGGTTGTGGCGATGGCCGAGTTGGTATAACCCTGCGAGAGAAGGCTGAGGATTTCCAGTTCGCGGGTAGTGAGCTGCTTCAGGAAGGGGCACTCCGGCTTTCCGGCGAACATAAAAGTAGCCAGCGGCGGGTCGAGAATAACCTGCCCCTGGCTTACAGCTAAAATAAACTGGCACAGCTGCTCGACTTTATCCAGAGATTGCTTTAAGAAGAGAGCCATACCGCTTTCGCCGCAGAGCGCCAGCCTGCGCAGTAGTTCAATATCCTGCGAACTGTAAAAGATAATTAAAATAACTATCCCCATCTTGGGATAGTTATTCCTGATTCGCTCTAATTCTTCGATAATTTCTATATCAAGCTTCTTGACGCTCAGTAACAGAACGTCGGGACGAAGTTCAGATACCGTCCGCTCCATAGCTCCCGTATCGCCGTTTCCCGAAACCCGCAGTATTTCAATATTACCCCGGCTGGGCAGGATATAATTGTACATATCCCGGTAGATTTCCTGCTCTTCTACTATATATAAGCTTACGGTTTCTGACTTTTCCTGCAGCATGTTTTCGCCTTTCCCTTTATATCTTTTCAGCCCCTTCTCCTCCGCAACCTCCCGCACATTTCGTGCAACCACCACTTATGATTGTAAGCCAGAAATATAAAGAGAGTAATAAAAATTCATAAACTTCCCATTAATATTTCATTAATATTTCATTATATTTTGGCTAATCAGCGTACAAATTTGTTTATACGCTTATGATTGTGCCATCTCACCCCCTAAATTACCATGGATGCTAACCCCCAAATACTCCTAGGGAATACCTTACATTGTCGCTGGATAATGCCCCCACAAAATTATAAGGAAAATGCCGTACCAAGATTGGGGATGGTCTAGTGGTCACTGTAAGCCAACCGAGGTAGATTGGAAGTATCCATGCCATCGCAAGGGAGGACATCGTGATGCGTAGATTAGTGAAACGGGTATTCAAGGTCCAGCGAGGCATCACCGGAATAGAAACAGCCATCATTCTCATCGCTTTCGTCATCGTAGCCTCCGTGTTTTCCTATGTAGCACTTTCGGC
>JAUWGD010000192.1 GCA_030606585.1 Dehalococcoidales bacterium
TGCAGCGATAGCATTGACTGGCTCCAGACTTCGGCGTTACTGATTCCCTCGGGACGCTCCGCTATCTCCGCAAGGTGTATAATGACTTCCTTCAACTCGGGAGATAGGTGTCCGCTGATACCGTAAACCTCCAGGAATACGGGCAGCTGGTCGTCGCCGATTTCTTTCTTGGCTCGGGAAATCCAGGTTATTAGATTGGCCATCATGTTGACCTTCGGTATGGCGCTGTTCACTTCTTCGGCAGTAGCGGTAATTGTCCTGTCGTAGTCCACGGGTCGTTCCTCCTCTATAGACCTTTCCGATTCGGGTTCGACGGCTTCATCGAGTTCACCGGCTCCACCGAGTTCGACGGCTTCATCGAGTTCACCGAGTTCACCGGGTTCACCGAGCTCTTCTTCTTCACCAATTACCTCGTCTCCACCGATTACCTTGTCTTCACCAATTACCTCGTCTTCACCGATTACCTTGTCTTCACCAGTTACCTCGTCTTCACCAAGTTCGCTGAACTCGTCGGGCTCGTTGAATGCTTCTTCTTCAAGGGAGTCTTCCGGCGAGAGCATCGAGTCATCATTGGGAATTGGTTTGCTCCGGCCGCTCGGCTCGTTGCCTGCAATCGTCTCGGATTCTTCTTCGGCCGGCTCCTCCACATCAATCAGGTTATCATCCACGGAGGGCCCTTCCGACTCATCGTCAATGGCTTCCTCGGTAGTTTCCAATTGATCTTGTGCTTTGGCCATGGCTTCGGCGGCCTTATTGCCCAGGGCGCTAGCGATGCTGCCGTCGATGGTTATCTTCTGGCTACCGTCAGAGCCGAGAGCCGCCAGGATAGTGGAAAATTCTGTAGAAGGCAGCTCCATATTCAGCAGGTAATCACGGACGCTGGCAAGTGACTGTTTTACTTCCCCCTTCAGCAGCTTGATTTCATCTTGGATAGTCTCTAGTTGTTTTTCTTCTGCCATGATCTATTACCCCCTCTCCGCGTCAAGTTCTTCGCGAAGTCTTTCCCTGTCTAGGTCATTAGGAATCGGCGTTTGAGCTTCCATAATGTAAGTGCGGATATCAAAGAGTATCTCTTTTAATTCGTCACTTACTTCCTGGAATTCGGCTTCGACCTGGTCTATACCGGATTCTGTCTCTGCACTGGTTTTAGTTTCCATGTTTACCTCCTTACATTTGAGAAACGGATGTAAATAATGAGTTGGCCACAGCCGGCAGGACAATAAGGGCTAAGCCGGATATAGCCGCTGTAATTCCCAGGTTGCTAAAAATCTTATATTTGCTGCCCCCATCCGCCAGGCCGGGTACGATAGCGTTGGCTACCGTAAATATCAGCACCAGAGGCAATACCAGCTGCTGCATAATCTCCAGTCCGGAGAGATTAAAACTGGACATAGCGCTTAGAGAAGGGGAGCCGGGCACCGCCGGCATTGAAGTCTGGGCCTGCGATACCATATTGCCGAAAGCCACGATAATCTCGGTAATGAAGACAAGTATGATAACGACGGCGGCATGCATGGTGATACAAAGCCAGCGAAAAGGCCCGGTTATCGTCCTTCGCCTCGCTCTGAGCAGCGCCACCCTGTTGGCGAAGGCCGCGGCGTGCTGGCCGGCCTGGCCTGCCGAGCCGCCTACTTCAATGGAATCGTAGAACATACCCACGCTGCGGTGAGTCAGTTCGCTTCCGGTTTCGTCGATGAATATCTTCCATGACAGTCTTGGCTTGATACCGGCGGTGAGTCTCGTGTGCAGGTTCTTTACCGAGCCCCTCAATACGTTAATGGCGTCAAGGTCGAGGCGGCCCAGCGCGGAGTTTACCGTCGTTCCCAAGGCGGTACAGACGCCGCCCAGCGAGCGTAAGAACGTACCTACTTCATCATCCCTCTTAGATACCTTTTTATCGTCACGCGAGACAATCAAGCCGATAGGGAAAACCACGGCCGCGATTACCAGAAACGCCAGACCCAGGTTCTGACCGGTCAGTAAAAACAGGGCGCCGATAACCACGGCAATCGGCAGAACGGGTTTGAAGAGCTTGCTGGCGAGTTTTTGTTCCTTGGAGCCCGCCCAGCGCAGGACCATAATCTCCTTCGGCGATATCAGCCATATCAGCCAGACACCGATACCGGTACTGGCGATGGATATAAATGCCATGGCCACAATCAGGCTTGTCTCGATTTTCCATATCATGGTAGAGACTATCCCGATAACCACCACCAGGACCGCCGCAAGGATGAGAGAGACATAGGCGTCCGTCCACATCTTCAGGGCTTCCAGCTTTCTTCCATACTCATTTTCATAGTCCTCGGCCCGGGCATGGGCTTCTCTCATGAGAAAATCGGCTTCCGGTTCGCCGGATATAAGGGAACTGGAAAAACGGAGAAGGAGCCCCTTGACACCCTCTTCCTTGAGCGGTTCTCCCACGGCGCGGCAGGCGCGGGCGTAGTCGTATTTCAACCGCTTTCGCGCCAGTTCCACTCGATTAAAATACTCGGCGGAGGTACACTGGAGCCCGGCGGAACGCTCGAAAATCTGGTCGCGCGGTACCCCGGCGGCGGCGATGGCGGACATGTAGGAGAGCTGGTAGAACATGTCGAAGCTCATCATACGGTTGGTCTTGTTCTTGCCCTTACCCGTATCACCGTCTTTAAATATCAGTTGTTTCAGCTTCTCCAGCATGTTTCTTCCTCTGTTAACCCTCTATCCTGGTCTGGTCGGCTAAAGGTAACGTATCGTCATCTATCATTATCTGCATATAGCCGGGACCATTGCCCGGCCCCGTTTTATCGACTTCACCATAGTAGACAATTTCAAGGTAGTCGCTATCGTCAATTACCGTGTACCCGGAAAAGTTGTAGTTGGCCTTTTTAGTCATCCAGGTCTCTGCCTCGCCTTTCTCAAGATACGCATCGGCTACATTGGTGGCTATGGTTGCTCTCAGCGTGCCGTCAGCCTGCCTGATAATTATGTCGATATCAAAGTTTACGTCGCTATCCTTGTTAGGAAAATCCGGGTCGCCCCAGGTTC
>JAUWGD010000199.1 GCA_030606585.1 Dehalococcoidales bacterium
CCATTTTACAGGCGGGGGAACTGGTGGTGAGGAGGGGAGGGGAGGAAGACACGCTGGCTATCTCCGGCGGCTTTCTGGAGGTACGCCCCGACCGGGTTATCGTGCTGGCGGACAGCGCTGAGAGAGCCGGGGAAATCGACGCAGACCGCGCCGAAGAAGCCAAGAAGAGGGCCGAGCAGAGACTGATGGAAAAGACTGTCGAAACAGATGTGGCCAGAGTTGAGGCATCATTACGGCGCGCCATGGCGAGGCTGACGGTGGCGGAGAAGATAAAGAGGCGGCGGAAGCTGTAAGTACAGGTAGTATTAATTATACTGAGCCGCCGGATTATTTCGGCGGCTTCTTTTTATTGAGTTCTAAGAGTCCTTCGATGGGTTCGATGGTTACGATGCCTGAGTCGAGGTTAATTGACTGGACGACGTCCTCGATAGCGGGTATGAGGATTTCACCCGTGGCGCCTTTGACGATATAGTTATCGTTGCTTTTCCCGTCGAGAATATCAACGATATCGCCGATATAGTCGCCACCGGTGGTTTTGACCTGAAGCCCTATAAGTTGATGGTGGTAGAATTGTCCTTCGGGCAAGGGGTTATCCTGACTGTGCTCCATTTTCCGCAGAATTATATTCAACTTCTGGGCATCTCGTGATTGAGAGGCACAAGTTATAGAGGGGGAGAGCTATGGCTCTCCATCTCCGGAGAAGTAAACAGGTATCGGGGGCTATATTACATAATTTCGAGTCTGACTCTGGTCTGGGCTTTGGCTGCCTTTACCCTGAGCAAAGTGCGCATTGCCTGGGCAATCTGACCCTGCTTGCCGATGATTCTCCCTTTGTCGTCGTCGGCAACGGTCAGCTTCAGCGTGATGCCCTCATCATTGGTCTCCTCTTCGATATTCACTGCATCGGGTTCATTGACGATGGACTTGGCGATGTACTCCACTAGGTCTTTCATGATTACTCCTTGACTGGTTTGAACTTATCCAGAATACCTGCCTTACCTAGTAGTCTGGCAGTGGTATCTGATGGTTTTGCGCCCTGACTTAGCCAGTGCAGTGCTCTCTCCTCCTGGATAACTATTGTCTCCGGGTCGGTCATGGGGTCGAAGTGACCTATAGTTTCAACGAATGCCCCGTCGCGGGGTGCCCGTACGTCAGCGACTACCAGTCGGTAACTGGGCTTTTTCTTGGCTCCAACGCGTCGCAGTCTGATTCTGAGCATCTATACCTGCCTTCTTTTCATAATATCTTATACGTTCCATATTATGCACTATAACGATATGGCTGTCAATGGTAAGCGGGAAAGTTGTTAACGGATGGTTTGAATTAACCTCACCCCCTTAATCCCCCTCTCCTGGCAAGGCTTTTAGCAGGAGAGGGGGAAGAAATTGGAAAGAGGGGCTGGCGCCCCTCTTAAACGCCCCTGTATATTAGGGGAACTGTGCCCCCTCTCGCTACGCACTCCCCTTGTGAGGGAGGGGAAGGGCTACGGGATAAGCAGCAGATAATACGAGGGCGGCCAGGGTGGGAAAAGATAACAACGAGGGGGGAGGTGTGAGGTAAAGCCGTTAGTCACATGCAAACGGAAACAGGTTGCCAATGGTCTGGCGCTGCGTCTATAATCAAGGTATGAAGGTTATACGGAGGCACGGCTGGCGGATGACCGCGGCGGAAGCCATAAAACTTCAGAAAGAGCTGGCGGGGGAGGTTTCCCGTACCGGCAATATCACCAGTCCGCGTTTGATTGCGGGCGTGGATATCTCCGTCAACCGGTGGGCAAAAACGGGCACGGTGGCGGTGGTTGTCCTGGGCTATCCCGGGCTTGAGATAGTCGAAATGAAGGTAGTAACCGACCATCTTGAATTCCCTTATGTTCCGGGGCTGCTTTCTTTCCGGGAGGCGCCGCTGATACTGGCGGCCTGCGAAGAGCTTACGGCAATGCCCGACATCCTCATGGTAGACGGGCAGGGGATAGCCCACCCGCGGCGTATTGGGCTTGCCTCTCATCTGGGGCTTTTCTTGGATATCCCGACCGTCGGCTGCGCCAAGTCGCGCCTGTGCGGCGGCCATGATGAGCCGGGCAATGAAGCGGGCAGCTACACCGAACTTATGGATAACGGGGAGGTAATCGGGGCGGTGTTACGCACCAGGACAAACGTAAAGCCAGTATATGTATCTATAGGACATAAGATTGACTTACCCACGGCGGTTCGCCTGGTGCTGGGGTGCTGCCGGGGCTACCGCCTGCCGGAACCGACGCGGCTGGCCCACCAGGCGGCGGGGGGTAATTTAAAGGCGGATGTGAAGAGTTTAGTCTCATAAAGCGAGGTAAGATGCAGGAATTCCAGGATAAAGTAAAAGATTTACAGGCCAGAGTTTCCCTGGCCCTGGAGCATCTTTGACGTAGCCGGTAAAGAGAAAGAGATTGCCGATTTAGAGAAGCAGTCTTCCAGGCCCGATTTCTGGCAGGACCAGGCCAATGCCCAGAGCGTCATGCGCCAGCTGGCGGAAAAGAACCGGGTGGTGCAGCAATGGCGGGGGCTGGAGGAAACGCTGGCCGATATCGCCGAGTTAACGGAAATATCAGAGGAAGACGAAGTGTTGCAGGCCGAAATTCAAAAAGAGCTGGAAGAGATAGCCGCACATCTCGATGAGCTGGAATTCCAGCTGTCTTTCAAAGGGGAGTACGATACACGGAACGCAATCCTGGCTATCCACGC
>JAUWGD010000187.1 GCA_030606585.1 Dehalococcoidales bacterium
AAATCGCAGTCGGGGTAGCCGCTGCAGCCATAAAATGTCCGCTTCTTTTTGCTTACCCTCTGCACGATTTCTTTACCGCATTTCGGGCAATTTGCGCCTACTTTAATCTGGAACGACTGCGTATGCTTGCACTCGGGATAACCGCTACAGGCGATAAACTTCCCGAAGCGCCCCGTCTTGACTATCAGCGGCTTGCCGCACTTGGGACAGGGGTCGCCCGTCTCTTCGTCCGCTAGCTTCACCTTCTCCGCCGTCTGGAGCGCTTTTTGTAAATCTTTATCGAAAGGAGTATAGAAATCCTGGATAACACTGGGCCAGTCACGCCCTTTTGTGGCGATATCATCGAGCTCGTTTTCCATACCGGCGGTGAACTTGACGTCGATAATATCGGGGAAGTGCTGAACGAGCAAATCGTTGACCGCAATGCCCAGTTCCGTGGGCTGAAAGACCCCCTGAGTTTTGCTGACATACTCACGGTCCTGAATCGTGGATATCGTCGGCGCGTAGGTGCTGGGTCGGCCGATACCGTTTTGCTCCAGAGTCTTGACCAGCGTGGCCTCGGTATAGCGGGGCAGTGGCTGGGTAAAACGTTGCTCGGGGAAAATCCCCAGTAGTTTGAGGTCATCGCCTTTTTCGAGACGGGGGAGCGAGGTTTTACCTTCTTCCTCGACCTCGTCCTTGCCCTCGCTGTAAAGGGTCATGAAACCAGGGAAAGTATTGACAGATGCGGCCGTTCTGAGCAGATAGTCACGGTGGTTCTTGGCCTCGATATCGACGGTAGTGTTATCGAACAGGGCTGCCGCCATCTGGCTGGCCACCATGCGCTTCCAGATAAGGTCGTACAACCTGAACTGGTTGTTATTGAGGTATTTTTTAATCAGGGCAGGTTCACGGCGGGCCCGGGTAGGGCGGATAGCCTCATGCGCATCCTGTGCCCCCTTGGAGCGGGTGGTAAAGGCGCGGGGATGGGACGGCAGGAATTTTTGTCCGTACTTTTCCTTGATAAACGCTACGGCCTCGCCGATAGCAGAACCGGCCACACGGGTGGAGTCGGTACGCATATAGGTGATAAGCCCGACATTACCCTCACTGCCAACCGGCAGGCCTTCATATAGCTGCTGGGCGATAGCCATGGTCTGCCGGGTGGTGAAGCGGAGCTTGCGCCAGGCTTCCTGCTGTAAGGTGCTGGTAGTGAAGGGTGGGGCCGGCTGGCGGGTCGCCTTCCGGTTGCTTACCTTGAGCACGTCATATGCCGACTGCTCCAGCGTGCTTTTTACCTTATCTGCCTCTTCCTGCGTATGAATATCAAGTTTTTTGCCGTCGATGAGTCCTATCAACGTTGCCCGGAAGGTAGTTTTCTCCTTCTGCTTGCTCAACTCTGCCTCGATAGCCCAGTATTCCACGGGCACGAATGCCTGTATTTCACGCTCGCGGTCGACGATTATCCTGACCGCTACCGACTGCACTCTGCCGGCGGAGAGGCGTTTCCTGACCTTCTTCCAGAGCAGCGGGCTTATATTATAGCCGACGAGCCTGTCCAGGATGCGCCGCGCCTGCTGGGCGTCTACCAGCTGCATATTAATAGTGCGGGGATTCTGAAAAGCGGATTTTACGGCGTCTTCGGTTATTTCACGGAAGACGACGCGATAGTAATTCTGTTTATCGGTTTTGGCTACCTCGGCCAGGTGCCAGGCGATGGCTTCACCCTCGCGGTCGGGGTCGGTAGCCAGGTAAATCGCGGAGGCGCCTTTCGCCGCCTGCTTAAGCTCGTTGACCAGCTTGGTCTTGGCCTTGGGTACCACGTACTTGGGCACAAAGCCGTTTTCTATATCCACGCCCATCTGACCCCGCGGTAAGTCCCTGACATGCCCGAGCGAAGCCTTCAGGCTGTAGCTCTTGCCGAGTATTTTGCCCAGTGTTTTGGCTTTAGCCGGTGATTCTACAATGACTAATTTCTTGCTCATATTCTTTAATCAACTCTCACTCTATATTCCTGCCGTAGTTCCCGCGCCAGAACATAATTCATGTTACCTACCTGCTTGATCAGTCCCTTTAGCTCCATCATCGCCAGGGTCCCGCTGACCTCGGCGGTAGGCAGGCCGCTTTTCCGGCAGACCTCGTCTATATGGGTGGGCTCGGCACCGAGCTGTTTGAGGAGCGCAGATTCGGCCTCAGACTCCGGCAGTATTTCCCTCATCTCTATCTGGCGGGTTACCGCTGTCAGGTTAAGTTCTTCCAGAATATCGGCGCATTCTCTTACCAGCTTGGCTCCTTCCTGGATAAGATGGTTGGTGCCCCGGCTCACCGGCGACAGGACACTGCCGGGAATGGCGAACACTTCCCGGTTCTGCTCCAGCGCCAAGCGGGCTGTAATCATGGCGCCGCTGGTCTCGCCCGCCTCGGTAACCATGACTCCCAGGCTCAATCCACTGAGAATGCGATTGCGACGAGGAAAATTCTCCGCTCTGGGCCGCGTGCCCAGTGGGTACTCGCTCAACAGGGCGCCGCGTTCCATAATATCACGCGCCAGCTTTTCGTTTTCAGCCGGATAGACGCTATCGAGTCCGCAGGCAAACACGGCCAGACTGCGGCCACCGGCTTCGAGAGCGCTCCGGTGGGCGATAGTGTCGATTCCTTTGGCCAGGCCGCTGACAATGGTAATTTTACTCCGGGCCAGGTCGGTCACGAGCTCTTCGGTGACCTGTTTTCCGTAAACAGTCGCCCGCCGGGTGCCGACCACCGCCAGGCACCATTCATCCTCCGGCAGCAGCGAGCCCCGCACGTAAAGCACCGGCGGATAGTCATAGATCTCCTTGAGTCGTGCCGGGTAACCGGAATCGTTGCAGGTAAGCACCTGAATACCGAATCGGTTCAGCTTTTCCATCTCGGCTTCAGGTTCGACTTTATCGCGCCACTGGCTGATGGCACGCAGAGCCGGGCTGTCAAGTCCGGAACGTTTCAACTCGCCGGGGGAAGCCTTCCAGGCCTGCTCCAGACTGCCGAAGTGTTTTTCAAGCTGGGACAGCCTGACCCGCCCGATGCCGGGGATGTTATTGAAACCTACCCAGTATTTAATATCCTCTTTCAAAGCAATTTTTATTCTAGCACAGGGGTAGGCCAATGACAATTTG
>JAUWGD010000101.1 GCA_030606585.1 Dehalococcoidales bacterium
TTTCATTAATTGTAGATTGCCCAGCAGGAGCTTTTTTCTACCGATTTTGGCTTCGGCGCCGTGGCCGGGAATAGCCTGAAAGCCCGAGACTTTGGCCAGCTTCAGCTTCCTTTCCCGGGCCTCCCTGACGACAGCCTCTCCGAGCGGGTGCTCCGAGTCGTGCTCCACCGCCGCCGCCAGACCGAGCACCTCGTCTTCAGAATGTGGGGAAATGGTAATGATATCGGTTACTTCCGGCTTACCCTCGGTGAGCGTCCCCGTCTTGTCCAGAAGCAGCGTATCTATTTTATAAAACCTCTCCAGCGCCCCGGCGCTCCTGATAAGTATGCCCTGCTCGGCGCCTTTGCCCGTGCCAACCATGATAGCCGTCGGGGTGGCCAGTCCCAGGGCGCAGGGACAGGCGATAATCAGCACGGCGATGAAGTTTAGGAAGGCGAACGTCAGGGACGGGGCAGGCCCGGCGAAGTACCATATAATAAAGGTAATAACCGCGATGCCGATAACCACCGGCACGAAGTAGCCGGCGATAATATCAGCCAGGCGCTGGATGGGCGCTTTGCTCCCCTGGGCTTCTTCCACCAGCCGGACAATCCGCGCCAGAGTGGTGTCCCTGCCGATACGGGTAGCCTCGAACCAAAAGCTGCCCGTCTTATTAACAGTAGCCCCGACGACCTCATCACCCTCTTTTTTATCGACCGGCAGGCTCTCGCCGGTAACCATGGACTCGTCGATGCCGGGGCTTCCCTGCCGGATAATACCGTCCACCGGTATGCGCTCGCCGGGTCGCACCAGAATAAGGTCGCCGACCTGCACGTCTTCGACGGGTATTTCGACCTCTTCACCATCGCGGATAACCAAGGCTGTCTTCGGCTGAAGGCCGATAAGCCTCTTAATGGCCGCCGATGTCTTTCCTTTGGCTCTCGCTTCCAGGAAACGCCCGAGAAGAATCAGCGCGATAATCATGGCCGAGGTGTCAAAATACAGGTGGACTTCGACAGCGCGGAATAGACCGGGAGATAGCACCGCCACCAGGCTGTAGAAATAAGCCGCCGACGTACCCACGGCAATCAGGGTATTCATGTCGGCGGTGCGGTGTTTGAGAGCGCCCCACGCCCCCCGGTAAAAACGCCACCCGGCCCAGAACTGCACCGGCGTGGCCAGTGCCCACATCAGATAAGACTTCCCCGTAAAAGCGGGCAGCCACATTAAAGCCATGATAGCAGCAGCCAGAACCACCGCCACGATGAACCTGTCCCTGACGTTTTTTATCTCGCGCGCGGAAGCCGCGGTGATATCTTCCGGAGTCGCTTCTTCCTCCTGCGGTTCGTAGCCGGCGTCTTTAACGGCCCGACGCAGGTCGGCCACCTCCGTTCCATCGATATACTCTACCGTGGCTTTCTCAGAGGCCAGGTTAACACCGGCGGAAACCACGCCGGGGACTTTTTGAAGGGCTTCTTCGACGCGGGCAACGCAGGAAGCGCAGGTCATGCCGCCGACGTGAATCTGTACCTTATTTAATTTTTCGGTCTTCGTTGTCATGACAAACCAACCATAATATCCGAATATAGCATAACCGAATACATGCCGGATGTATGTGACCAATATCTCATAAATATTAACCAAATCTTAATATTTGGGTGTTATTCTCTATATAGATAACTAAGAGAAAGGAGGTAGCACGATATGTGGCGAAGCAAGAAATTCATTCTTACCGTAGTTTTAACGGTTGCAGTCCTGGGCGGAATTCTAGGAGGCTACGCGGTGGCCAGCGCAGACGATGAGGACACCAGTCAGCCCCCGGCCGGAGATATAAACTTACTGGACAGGGTCACTGATATCTACGAAGAGAACACGGGTGTCGCCATCGACCCGGAAGAACTTCAAAATGCTTTTATCGAGGCCAAGACCGAGATGGGAATCCAGGCCCGCGAGCGGCTACACGAGAGGCTGATAGAGGAAGGCTTAATAACGCAGGAACAGCTCGGCGAACTTGAGCAATGGATGAAGTCCAAGCCTGATTTCCCATCTGAAGAGTTCGAGGAATGGATGGAATCGAGACCGGATATCGATTTACCGTTCGGCGCGGGTAACGAAGACGGCGGGAAACGATTCGGCAACATGTTCCGCAACTTCCGTGGACTCGCCAACAGGTTCGGGGGAGGCCCCCACGGCTGGTGCGTTCCTGATGCTCCGGCAGAATAAACCCTTCATCATCTGAAAAGCATAATCCACAATTGTTAAGGGAGGGGGGATATCCCCCTCCCCTTGTATTTATTAACAATTTCTTAACATTTGTGTTATAACATTAGATATTAACAGCAAAATGCGAGGGATTTGGAAATGTCGGGGAAAAAGGTCCTGGTAGTCGATGATGACGTCAAAACGGTGGAACTGGTCAAGCTCTACCTGAATCGCGACGGATACCGCGTTCTCACCGCTTATGACGGTAATGAAGCCCTGAAGTTAGCCCGCGAAAACCAGCCGGACCTGATTGTGCTGGACCTCATGCTGCCCGGCATTAACGGACTCGAGATATGCCGCATCCTCCGGGGAGAATCCGACGTACCCATTATTATGCTTACCGCCCTGACGACGGATGACGACAGGTTAAAGGGCCTGGACATCGGCGCCGACGACTACGTGACCAAGCCATTCAGTCCACGGGAACTGGCGGCTAGAGTACGAGCGGTGCTGCGACGCCTGCCCGGAGAACGTGGGCCGGAAAAAATCGAGCATGGCACGCTTACCGTTAATTTCCTGAAACATGAAGCTTTCCGGAACGGGAAGCCGCTGAATCTTACTCCGATTGAATTTAAAGTGCTGGGAGTCCTCGTTAAAGAGCCGGGGCGCGTGTTCAGCCGGGCGTTGATTATCGAGAAAGCTTTGGGCCATGATTTCGATAGCTTCGACCGGACTATCGATGTCCATATCCTCAAACTCCGCCGCAAACTGGAGCCGGACCCCCACCACCCCAGGTTCATCAAGACAGTATACGGGACCGGCTACAAGCTCATGGAGGCAAAAGGTGATACATAGTCTGAACTTCCGCCTCCTGGTTGCTTTCGGCATCGTAATAATCGTTATTATTGGCTCGGTATTCTTCTTCACCTACCGCACCACCCACGGCGAAATCAGCCGTTTCGCAGACCGTGTGGGCTCGATGCAGGACAAGAGGCTGGAACTGGAACTATCCCGCTATTACGAGATGATGAACACCTGGGAAGGCATACAACCCTTTGTCGTCCAGCTGGGCAATCTCTACGGGAAGCGGATTTTAGTTACCGATAACGAAGGCACAGTGGTCGCGGACTCCGAAGAAACCCTCATGGGTAGCGCCTACACCGATACTTCAACGGGTCAACCCATGAGACCGATGATGGGAAGGAAAAATGTTGGTACACTCCATATCAGCGAAGGTGAGGCACTGGATATTAACCGCGCCGCACTGCAAATCACCTACGGGACGATAGGTCGTTTCTTCCTCTGGGCAGGCCTGCTGGCGGTAGCCATCGCCCTGCTGCTTACCTCTGTCCTGTCCCGCCGTATCCTGGCGCCGGTGAAAGCCCTCGGTAACGCCGCCAGGGAATACGGCAAAGGCAACTTTTCCCGCAGAGTCGAATCTAAAGGAAAAGGCGAGGTTGGTGAGCTTGCCCGGTCATTCAACTCAATGGCCGAGAACCTGGAACATGCCGAGCGTTTGCGGCGGGACATGGTGGCCGACGTCGCCCATGAATTGAGGACGCCGCTGTCTAACCTGACGGGCTACCTTGAGGCAATCGATGACGGCATTATAAAGTCGGATAAAAAAACCATCAGCTCGCTTAACGAGGAGGCTTCAACGCTATCACGCCTTATCGACGACCTGCAGGAACTGAGCCTGGCTGATGCGGGCGAATTAAAGCTGATTACCCGGCCGGAAGATATCTCCGGGCTGATTACTGAAACTGTGACCGCTTTACAGGGCAAAGCAACCGCTAAAGGCTTAACGATATCGGCCGACCTGCCGGACGGACTTCCGGAGGTAAATATAGACTCTCACCGCATCCGGCAGGTCCTGCATAACCTTCTGGTGAACGCGGTGGCTCACACCGGCAAGAAAGGACGGATAACGGTAACCGCCCGGCACGAGGACGATACAATATTCATCAGCATTACCGATACCGGAGAGGGTATTCCGGCGGAAGACCTGCCGGTGATATTCGAACGTTTTTACCGGGTGGACAAATCCCGCGCCAGAGCTACCGGAGGCAGCGGCCTGGGTCTTACCATCACCAAACGCCTGGTGGAGGCTCACGGCGGCACGATAAATGTCGAGAGCCAGCCGGGACAGGGAAGCACCTTTACCTTTACGCTTCCTGTTGTAAAATAACACGATTAATAAATATTTTTTTACATTTATCTGGTATGATGTCTAACGGTGATTACACCGTTTAATCATTATAGATAATAATGAAGAAAAACGCAGGAGAATAAAAATGAAAGTCTTCAAGATACTACTGTCTATTACTATTCTGGGTGCGGTACTGGGTGGCCTGTTCGGCTGCGGCGCGCCATCGGACGAAGAAACACCCGAGAACCAGATTGCCACCGTGATAAGGGGTAACATTATCCTGGATATCACGGCTGCCGGCAATCTGGCACTGTCACTCACCGAAGACCTGGCTATCGACCTGTTCTATGGTCAATCGGGAACAGCAGGAACAAAAGGCACAATTGGGGAGGTACTTGTAGAAGAGGGAGACACCGTGACAGAAGGCCAGGTGCTGGTCACGGTGGATAATGATGAATGGCAGGAACAACTGAGCGCCCTGGAAGACTGGGTAACCACCAAGGAACGGGCGCTGGTCCAGGCACAGATTAGCCTGAAAACCGCCGAGCAAAACCTGAAAAACGCGCAGGACAATCTGGCTACCAGGGAACTGGCGGTGCTCAACGCCCAGATAAGCCTGGAGCAGGCAGAAAGTAGTCTGGCGGCGGGCATTCCCGCCATCGATTATCAGGCAGCCCTGGCCGAGTTGAGGAAGGCCCAGACCTGGTACACATATGTCACGACCGGGCTCTTACAATCCGGTATAGACATTGATGACTACGCCCTGACCCTGGAACAGGCGGAGGAAAGACTGACTGTAGCGCAGACCGCTTACGATAATATTTTAAGCGGTTATGACAGCCGGGAAATCGCCATCAAGAAAAAACAGATAGAGTCAGCCGAGTTATCGCTGGCCAACACCGAAGAGGACCTTGCCGACGTCACCCAGGACGTGTCTCTGAAGGAGCTGAGTCTTACGCTGACTCAGGGTAACCTGCAGGACGCCGAAAAGGCTCTGGAAGATGCCCGCGAAGACGTGGAGGACGCGCGGAGTAAAAGCCCGGAAATTATGGCGCCGTTCGATGGTTTCGTTACCAAAGTCAACGTGGCCGGCGGTGATGAAGTTCTCACAGGAACGGTAGCCGTCCAGCTGGCCGACCCCGATAAATTTGAGGCCAATATCCTCGTCAGCGAGATGGATATACTTCAGGTGAAAATCGGGGGTGACGCCACGGTACAGGCAGACGCCCTGCCGGGAATAATCCTCCCGGCCAGGGTAACCCACATCGCCCCTACCGCCACCATACAATCGGGCGTGGTGAATTATGCCGTCAGGGTTGAACTGGAGTCGCTGGAATCGATGGTGCAGGAACGTCAGGAGATGAAACAGCAGATGATGGCCAACATCGCTGAAGGAGAACTCCCTCCATTCCTGCAAATGGCGGTTGACGAAGGCAAAATGACCCGGGAAGAAGCCGAACAATTTCTAGAACAGGGGCCGCCGGAAGGTTTTACACCGCCGGAGGGTTTTGAACCGCCGGAAGGATTTGAGATGCCCGAAGGAATGGAATTCCCCGGTGGATTCGGCAGCCAGGCACAATCACAACTGCCGGCAATGGTAATGACAGGCTTCCAGCTTAGGGAAGGACTGACCGTTACCGTAAGCATAATCGTGGCGGAAAGGACAGACGTGCTGCTGGTACCGAACGGCGCTGTATTTCAGGAAGAATTTCAGAGCTACGTGGAGGTGGTCATTAACGAGGAGGAGAGCGAAAAGCGCGCCGTGCAG
>JAUWGD010000180.1 GCA_030606585.1 Dehalococcoidales bacterium
TTAACCGGGGACTTCACCTGGACCGTCGAGGCGGGTGAACATGAAATCAGCGTTTTCGCCGATATGGATAATCTGGTACTTGAAAGCAATGAGACGAATAACGACAAATCCCGGACTTTGACTATCGTAGAACCGGAGGCACCGGTCAGCGCTCCCAAGCTGGCAACCAGTGCTTCAACCGGTAATGGCCTCCTCGGAGGCACCTGGTGGTTAATCCTGATTGTGGCCGCGTTGCTCGGTGGCGGGGCTTTTATCGCAGCGTTGAAATCTTTCAGGAAGCGTTAAAATTCTCCCATTCCACGATATATCCTGCTCAACGATACCCGCCATAACGAGATGCAGATATTTCCACCGAAGCATCAGCCTCCCGGCAATCTAACGCATCTCCTGATAATCACCTGTCCTTGTCAGCTTGCTCTTCTTTCCCTATAATAGAACCGGCAAACTCTCACTCGCAGTCAGCGGCCTTAGAAGGAATATCCTTTGAAAAAAATCGCCGGCTTTATCTACGACCACGCAAAACTCATCATTGCCCTCGTTATCATCCTCAACCTTGTTTCTCTGGCGTCCTTTTTCCGCTTCAATCTGGATACCGATTTTTTAACCTTTTTCTCCGAGGGAAACCCGAAAGCGGACGAATACCACCAGCTTAACGCCAAATACGAGAGCGGCGAGACTATCTCTATACTTATCGAACACGACGTTTCACTCCTCGAGAAAGAGAGCCTCCTGGGAGCCTTCCACCTCCAGAAGGAGATAGAAGCCATCGACGGTGTGGCCATGGTTCAAGGGTTTATCCCTCCGGAAATAATCGCAGGAATCGGCATTACCAGAGTCGATGAAGCCTACATAGAGGAGCATTACGATGCACTTAAAGACTTCATCGAAAATAAATATTTCATGACCGACCAGTTTTTAACGGAGGATGCCCGTAACGGCATGCTTATCGCCAGTATCGCGGTGGATGCGGATGCCGGTAGTGTTGTCGATTCTCTCCAGGAGATGGCCGAGCACAGTCCTCTGAGCTTATCCCTGGCCGGCAACGAGGTGATAAAAGATACCATATGGGGATACCTCGTGATGATTCTCTGCATACTCCCGCCCTGCGCTATCGTACTGATACTCCTGGTCTTCTACCTTGTTTTAAGGAATTTCCGCTTTGCCATACTGTCCTTGATTCCGGCGGGGCTCGCGGCGCTCTGGACTTTCGGCACCGTATTCTGGAGCGGCCAGGACCTGAACCTCATGACCGTGCTGAGTCCACTCTTTATTCTCGTCATGGGCTCGGCTTACGGGCTGCACTATATCAGCCATTTCCTGGACAATATGAATTCCTACACGGACCGCCGGGAACTGACGATAGCGACATTAAGTATGGTCGGTACGCCCATATTCCTGGCAACGATAACCACCATGGCCGGTTTCGCTTCACTCGTCTGGACGGAAGTAGTACCGATGCGGCACATGGGTATTTTCGTCACGCTGGGCATCGGCTACGCCGGCTTCATGGCCCTGTTTTTCCTGCCGGCGGTACTATCCAGATTAAAGCTGCCGGCCAAAGCCCCGCAGGCAAAATACGCCTGGCTTAATAACTTCATACTGAAAGCATCCCGGCAGAGATTACTGGTCTCACTTATCTTTGCGGCTGTCCTCGTGGTTTCTGTCGTATATATACCGAAGCTCCAGGTGGAATCGGACCAGCTGACCTTCTTTAAGGAGAGTTCGGAAATAAGACAGACCTTCGACCGTATCGAAAACACCTTCGGCAGCGCCATACCCCTCACCGGGGAGATAGCCTCCGCACAGGGGCAGGCAGCCCTGAAGGATACCGCTTTTGCCAATAAAGTCCTGGAAACAGAGAGGGAGCTGGAAAGCCTTCCGGGAATCAAGAGCGCCTTCTCCGTCTTCGACGTTATCGCGGGGATAAACAATGCGGCTACCGGGGATAACGCCTACCCGTCTAATCCGGCGTTCACCGGCATGATACTATCCCGGATTAGCGGTCAGGAGATGGGCTCCTGGGCATCCGATGACGGCTTCAAGATGATAATTAAAACAGAGGGGCTGGACTCCGAAGATATTGAGAATCTTGACAGGTTCGTTGCTGAACACAGCGACACGATACGGATTATCACCGGCATGCCGGTACTCTTCACCGAGATGAACAAACTCGTTATCAGGAGCCAGTTTCAGAGCCTGGGTCTGGCGCTGGTACTGATTTTCCTCATGCTCTGGATAACGATGCGGCGTATTACGGCCGCCCTGGCGGGACTGTTACCTATTGCCCTTACCATCGGGGCTATCCTGGGCATGCTGTCGATAACCGGCTTCCACCTTAACATGATGAGCGCCAACCTGTCCGCTATCTCTATCGGCGTGGGTGTGGACTATTCTATCCACCTTATTTCCGGTATTTACTATTACCGCGCCCGCGGTATGAACCGGGAGGAGTCTGTCAATGCGGCTTTAGCCACGGTATCCCGTCCGGTACTGGCCAACGCCTTCGGCCTGTCCATCGGGCTTTCGGCCCTCTTCTTCTCGCCACTGCGTATCCATACGCAAGCCGCGTCGGTCATGTGGGTAGCCATGATTGTCGCTTCGACGGCGGCCCTGCTGCTGGTGCCGCAGTTCTATGCGAATAGAAAAAGGGCGAAAAAGCCCGGTAAACAGATACAATAAAGCCCAGCCTCATCGATTTCCGGTAATATAAGAGGCCGGGCTTAAAAATCTTGAAGGCTTATACCTTTCCCCTTATTCCACCTTGCCGAACTTCTCTTCCAGGGCAGCTTTATCCCATATCTTTCCGGTTACGTCCTGGGGTGCGCTGCCCGCCAGCATGGCCGGGTATTTCTGCCAGATTATCGGCTCTTCAAAATCGCTGGTGTCACGGCCTTCCATAAAGCCCATGACTATATCGGTTTTAACGAAGTAAGGACGGATGCAGGTTATGGCGATGCCTTCTTCACGCCGCATCTCCCGGGCCAGACCGAGGGTAAATCTCTCCACACCGGCCTTGGTGACGCCGTAACCGATGTTCATGCGTATCTGGTGGGCCAGTATCGATGAAACGTTGATAATCATGCCGCTTTTCTTCTCCAGCATATGCGGCAGTACCACCTTGCTGCAGAGGAACGTCCCGTCCAGGTTTACGGAGAGAATCAACCGCCACCGGCGATAGGGTAAATTAAGGAAGGAGTCCTGCGCGGTAACGCCGGCATTGTTTACCAGCACATCGATTTTGCCGAACTTCTCCAGCGCCTGATTGAGGATATTGTTGACGTCATCCTCGATGGTGATATCGCCACCCAGGGACAG
>JAUWGD010000102.1 GCA_030606585.1 Dehalococcoidales bacterium
ATCGCCGAAGAACAGGCTTTTCACCTTCGGCGCGGTTGCCACCGGCGAAGGATGGCTGATGGACAACCGGGTAGCTTACCCCATGACCGGTAACAGCCGTGTCAGCCAGAAACAGTTTTTCCCCAAGACCAAGTTTCACGAGGCCATCCTTAATCCCCCCATCTCGTGGTACGGCAAGAGCCAGTGCTCGGCGCCGCCTGAAGACCAGTTTATCAAATACACGTATCCCGCCGAGGGCTGCCCTGAGATTCACATGGTCTGGAACGATAGTCCATGTATGACTACCTGTTGGAACCAGGGAACGAAGACGGTGGAAGCCTTAAGAAGCCCCAAGATAGAGTTCGTCGTCCACCAGCACCCGTGGTTGGAGAACGATTGTTTTTGCGCTGATATCATCCTGCCGGCCTGTACCACGTATGAAGTGGATGATATCATGCCGAATTACTGGCCGGGCCTGCAGTTCAGCAACGTTCTGTTCCAGAGGCAGGCCATCAAGCCCATCGGCGAGTCCAAGAGCGACTATGAAATAACGCTGGAGATAGCCAGGAAGCTGGGAATGGAAGAGGCGGTCACGGAGGGCAAGAGCCTGGAGGAGTGGATTAAATGGACCTATGAAAATCTGGGACTGCCGGACCAGATTAGCTGGGAGGACTTTAAAGAGAAGGAGTACTACGTTTTCCCGACGGCGAAGGACTGGGAAAGGGACATCCCCGGCCTCAGGCTATTCTATTATAATCCCGAAAAGAACCCCCTGCCCACGCCGACAGGCAAGCTGGAGTTCTACTCGGAGAGATTGGCCGAGCACTTCCCGGATGACAATGAAAGGCCCCCGATACCTAAGTGGATTGAAAAGAGTGAGACCCATGATGAAAGGCTCGCCGGTGAAAGGGCTGCAAAATATCCCCTGCTGATGATGTCCAACCACGGCCGGTGGCGGATGCATGCCCAGTGCGATGACATAACCTGGACAAGAGAAATCCCCACCTGTAAGGTCAGGGGATGGGACGGCTATATGTACGAACCTCTCTGGCTTAACCCCGCAACAGCCGCTGCGAGGGGGATAAAAGACGGCGACATCGTCAGGGCCTACAACGAGAGGGGTTCCGTTCTCTGTGGCGCACGGGTATGGGAAAGAATGATGCCCGGAGTAGCTTACGTGGACCACGGCTCTAGGGTCGACTGGATAATACCGGGAAAGCTCGACCGGGGCGGCGCCATCAACCTCATATCCCCGGAGAAAACAGTCTCCAAGAATTGCCCCGGGATGGCCAGCAGCGGCTACCTGGTAGAGGTTGAAAAGGTAAGCATGGCTCAAATAGAAGAGTGGCAGAAACAATACCCCGAAGCCTTTTCAAGAGAGTATGACCCGGCTTCCGGACTGCGCTTTAACGCCTGGATAGCGGAGGCGTAGAAAGAGGCAAATTTGAAGAATATAGTAAGGAGCATCTGCCAGGCGTGCCACTGTAACTGCGGCGTCCTGGTTCACGTAGAGGACGGAAGGGTGACCGGGGTTACGGGAGACCCGGAGCATCCCATGAATCACGGTTTCATCTGCGTCAAGGGGCAGGCACAACCCGAGCTTCTCTACCACCCCGACCGCCTGAAATACCCTATGAAGCGTACCGGCGGGAGGGGAGAGGGTAAATGGCAGAGAATCCCCTGGGATGAGGCTTTAAACGATATCGCCGCCGGGCTGGCGAAAGTCCAGGGGAAATACGGGGCGGAGTCGATTGCCGTGATGACCGGCACCGGTCCCAGGACAGGCAATAATACCGCCCGCCTGTTTTGTTTAATGCTGGGTACGCCTAACAGGATAAGCGTTGATAATCACATCTGTTTCGCTCCCTCGGTAGTGGCTGAAACAAGCACCTACGGCGTGATGACGACCATGATGGAAATCGGGCCGGACTACGAGAACGCCGATTGTATCGTGGTCTGGGGTGGCAACCCTTTAGCCTCCCATCCGCCGCGGGGTGAGGAGATAGCGCAGGCGAAACGTAAAAGGGACGTCAGGTTGATTGTCGTCGACCCCCGCCGCACCGCGCTGGCGGCAATGGCCGACCTGTGGCTCCAGATTAGACCCGGAACGGATGTCGCCCTGGCTCTCGGCATAATTAATATTATTATTAACGAAGAGCTCTACGATAAAGGGTTCGTCAGCCAGTGGTGTCATGGCTTCGAGGAGCTACGGAATCACGTGCAGGCGTTCCCTCCGGAAAAAGTCGCCGAAATAACGTGGCTGTCGGTCGATAGTATCAAAGAGGCCGCCAGGCTTTACGCCACCACCGGGCCGGCGGTACTGCACCATCGTATCGGCGTGGAGCATAACATCAATTCAACGCAGACCGACCGCGCTTTCGCCATATTAATCGCACTTACCGGAAATTTAGATGTAAAAGGCGGCAACTTGTTCCAGCAGCTGCCGCAGGGCTTTTCTCACCCGTGCAACAAGTTAAATTTCGATAGTGCTGTCAGGGAGAAGCGTATCGGCGAAAAGGAATTCCCCCTCGCACAGGGATTCGTCCACTGCGCCCTGGCGGTTGACGCCATGCTCGAGGGCAAGCCATATCCGCTCCGGGCGATATACTGCACGACCGGGAATCCCGTGGTGAACATGCAGAACAGCAAGAAAATGTGGCGGGCGCTGAAGAATCTCGACTTGCTGGTGGTTGCCGATTTCTTCATGCAGCCCACGGCGGAACTGGCCGATTATGTTCTGCCGGCGTCGACCTGGCTGGAGAAAGACGACATGGGAGACTTTCCCAATCTCATGTACACCAATTACATCGCCGCCGGGCAAAAGGCCGTGGAACCGCTTTACGAGTGCTGGGACGATAGGAAAATACTCATCGAGTTGGGGAAGAGAATAGACTGGCCGGACAGGGTGCCCATGCCCTGGAAGGATACCGACGAACTGAATGAAGCTAT
Organism: Dehalococcoidales bacterium; assembly: GCA_030606585.1. Taxonomy (GTDB): domain Bacteria; phylum Chloroflexota; class Dehalococcoidia; order Dehalococcoidales; family RBG-16-60-22; genus JAFGPF01. The sequence goes on from JAUWGD010000102.1 coordinate 2,929, forward strand.
GGTCAAAGATATGGGCGTGACTTTTAAAGACCTGCAGGACCGGGGCTATATCATCGAGCCCATGAGGTATCAAAAATACCGCGAGAAGGGTTTTAACACGCCGACAGGCAAGGTAGAGCTGTACTCGACCAGATTTGAACAATACGGATACGACCCGCTACCTGTTTTTAACGAGCCGCCGGAAAGCCCGGTAAGCACCCCGGAACTCCTGCCTGAATACCCCTTAATCCTGATTACGGGAGGTAGAAGTATTGGCTTTTTCAATACCGAGGGACGCCAGATACCCGGGTTGAGAAAACGAATGCCTGACCCGCTTATCGATATACACCCGGACACAGCCGGGGAAGCCGGTATTGCGGAAGGGGACTGGGTCTGGCTGGAGACGCCGCAGGTAAGGGGAGAAAGAGTCAGGCTTAAAGCCAGGCTCACCACCGAAGTCCATCCCGGGGTTGCCCACGCGCCGCACGGCTGGTGGTTCCCGGAAAAGCCGGCCCCGGAGCACGGCTGCTTCGAATCTAATGTCAACGTCGTTTTATCCGGCGACCCGCCCCGGGAGGCTATCACCGGCTCGGTGCGCACCCGCGGAACCCTGTGCAGGATTTCCCGGTGTGCTGATTAAAGGCTACTTCCCCGTAACCGGGTGTTTATAGTGGTAAGGGACGTTGTTGCGGTGATAAGGGTAGGGGTGGAAGGTGGAGGGGGGCTCATTGGCCTAGGGATATAGTTCGGGTTTGGAAGCCAGCGTCCGCGCAAATTTCAGTTTGCTGAATTTCCATTCTCCGTTTACTTTGACGTATTCGCAGTCGTGCCTTCCCTGTATCCATTCTATGGTCGGCACGGAAAAGAACATGTAAACGATCCAGTGGCCCCTGGCGGTGTCCCCATCGATGGTGAGGACCGGCTGTCCTACCAGATGCCCGTCATGCCGTTCTTTCCTCCGGGCCAGGGTGCCCAGGAAAATCTTGGAATAATTCTCCCTGCCCTTCATCACCCCGGAAGACCGGACTTCAACCTCGGCGTCATCGGTGAAAAAGTCCAGCGCTTTCTCAAACTGGAGGTTATCGTGGCAGGACATGTATTCTCTATGTAATTTCTTAATTTCTTCAAGGTCCTCGATAGACCGGACTCTTTTTTCCAGTTCTTCTATATCCGTACGAACCTCCCTGTAAATAGAATGAGCAATTAACCGGACTGGGATATTTTATGAAGATTAGCTTACCAGGCTTTTTAATGCCTCTTCGTCGGTAATTACGATGTGGCGCCTCTCCAGCCTGATGGCCCCCTTCTCCTCCATGACCCGCAGCGACCGGTTGACCACCACCCGGCTGGTACCCACCATGGCCGCCAGGTCCTGCTGCGTAAAAAGCGGCAACAGGCCTTCTCCGGGGTCGGACTGCTTGAGAATTAACCTGGCAAGACGATTGATAACCTGGTCGAACGACAGTACCTCTACCAGCGATGAATCGCGGCGCACCTTTCCGGCCAGGACCCCGGTCACATTCAAAGCTACCGCGGGAAATTTCGAAAAGAGGGCTTTTATATCCTCTTTCTTTATCGCGTAGAGTCGGACGGGAGTCATCGCCAGCATATCCATGGCACAGGCGCCGCCGTCAAAGGTCGATACGTCATTTAACGATTCTCCGGTAGAAGCTATATTGAGTATCTGCTCTTTCCCGTTGGCTGATTTTTTAAATACCTTCACCGCTCCGGATACGATTAGGTACATATATTCGGACAGGTCGTCTTCACACATCAAAGTCTGTCCTTTTGCGATTCGCTTCTCAAAGGCGATATACTTCTTGACCTCTTCGAGCTCGTCGGGGCTCAGGCCGGAGAAGTAATGCATTTTAGACAATGTTTTTGAGGTTACTGCCATATTACATCAGCTCGATAATAGACCGGATATTTACGTAGCGCTTCAACCATAATGTAGGTAACCAGGCAGGTTTTGTCAAGCTGGGTGAAGATGTACTTTGCCCGCCGCTTTATTGCGGCTGATAGGGGACCAAACGAAGCCGTGAGCTTCCTGCTTAAAAGACCAACAAATAACTGCTTTTTCTAGCTGTGTGCCTTCTCGGCGGCAGCACTCAATCCGGCCAGACGACCAGTAGTCCACGCCATGCCGTGGCTGAGACCGGCGCACATCGTGGGATAGTCTACCGCGAAGCGGTTGCCGACGGTATTGCCGGCCAGGTACAGTCCCGGAATGACCTTTCTGTTGATATCCAGCGGCTGTAATTTCGTATTGGTATTAAGACCGCCCAGAATCACCAGTATATGCTGCTCGATTATGCCCGCGTAGAACGGCGGTTTATCCACCTTCGTCAGCCGGTCGGGGCGCTTGCCAAAGTCCAGGTCCTTACCCGCACGCACCAGTTCGTTGTACCTGTCTATCGTCGCCTTGAACGTCTTAACGGGCACCTCCATCTTCTTTGCCAGTGCCTCGATGGTGTCCGCCTTTACCGTCATTTCGTCGACCTGCATCCGGACCATATCGTTGGCTTCGCTGAAAGTACCCAGGCCTACGCCCATCAGGGCAAGCTCGTTTTCCCACTTGCCGTCGAACACCTGCCAGACCCTCCTGGCGGGCTGGCGGACTAAAGAATTGGCGCTGCTCTGGGCGGGCACGTCTTCGTTTTCATAACGCTCCCCGTCGATATTCACCCGGAGGAATGCGTTGGCGCCCGAAGGCCCCAACGTGGCGTGGGACATCGGGGCGTGGGGTCCCGGCTCCATTACCGCCCCGGCCCACATGGCCATGAGATGGCCGTCGCCGACGTTCAGCGGCTCCGGCGCCAGCCTCAGGTCTTCGTTCCGAATCATGTAGATGTTGTTTTTCCGGGCGACTTCCGCAGAGTCGGGACAGTATTTCTGCACCATCGCCGGATTATTGCCGTAATCACCGGTACAGAGTACCACGGCCTTGCGGGCGTTGAGCCGTATGTATTGGCCATCCGGGTTGCGGGCGAAAACGCCGGTAACCCTGCCGCTTTCCTCTTTGATTAATCGCACCGCCCGCGTACGGTAGCGGATGTCCACCCCGAGTTCCAGGGCGCGTTTCTCTGCGCAGTCCAGCGCGCACTTGTGGTTGAGTCCGATAGTCTTACCGTCGGAGTGCATGTGGCCGACCGGGAAGTCCGGGTAGTATTCTTTTTCCGGCTCGAAGT
>JAUWGD010000144.1 GCA_030606585.1 Dehalococcoidales bacterium
CCGATATCCTCCGGCAGTCCCCTGCCCGGGTTCTGCCAGCCCGCCAGGTCGCCCTTCTCCGAGACCTGCAGAGCGCCTAAAACGGCCACATCCATGTAACCGCCCCGTATCATGGCGAATGATTCATTCTCCGAGAAATAGCAGCTGCCCACCAACTCGGTGACCGGCTGGCAACTGGCATTAATAAGGTCCTGCTCCACTTCATCCTTGCCGGCCAGGGGGCCGGTATTGAGCATACCGAGCTCGGCCTGCAGTACGATATCTCGACCCTCAATCCAGTCGGACACTAGCGTGGGTATGCCGATACCGAGGTTCACATAGGTCCCATCCTCAAGCTCAGTGGCGATACGAAGCGCTATCAATTCCCTGGATAGTCCCTTAAATTTCTTGGTTACGTTCACTTTCCTGTTTCTCCTCAACAGATATCAATCGATAGTCGGGAAGTAGTCGGGCCGGTCTATTTTCACCACCCTCTGAATATAGACGCCCGGTATATGTACCATGTCGGGATTTATCTCACCGGGTTCCACCAGGCTCTCCACGGCGGCGATGGTAACATTCGCGGCTGCCGACATCTCCGGTGTATAATTCCTGGCCGTCATGTGGCACTGGAGATTACCCATGCTGTCACCCCTGTAGGCGTATACGAAAGCGTAGTCGGGCTTGATAGCCAGTTCCAGGAGATACTCCTTCCCCCCGATCTTCTTTTTCTCCTTGCCCCTCTCCACAACCGTACCCACGCCGGTGGGGGTGTAAAAGGCGGCAATACCAGCCCCGGCTGCCCTCAGCTTCTCAGAGAAGGTGCCCATGGGATATACTTCCATTTCAAGCTCACCGGCACGGACCGCCTGTTCGGTGGGAGACTCGGCTCCCCGGCTGGCCGAGCGGTAGAAAGGATAGTTGCAGATGGCCTTCTTAACCTGCTTATTGATAACCAGTTCGTTGATATCCTCGTTGCCTGGCCCCATCTGCATGCAGATAATGGTCAGGTCTTTAGCCCCCTGTTTAGCCAGAGCGTTTATCAGGGGGATAGGCGTACCAGCGGTAAAGAAGCCGGCGATGGCGATAGAAGCTCCATCAGGGATATCCGCTACGGCTTCATCCAGGCTGGGAAATACCTTGTCCAATATTCAGTCCTCCCGGTTCTAGTCCTGCCGGTCCTAGTCCTTCTGACGGATTTCGTAACCGATTATTTTTAACGCGTGTTCCAGAGCAATCTCCATGCTATTGTAAGACTTCACCGAGCCGAGGTCGGCCATTAGTGGCTCCATCGCCCGGGCCAGGTTGGTCTGCATATCGGCGATAATGCAGTCCGCTCCGAGCAACCGCACCGTCCGTATCGCCTTGGTGAATTGTTTGGCGACCTCACCATCGTCCACTACAGTGCCAGACAGGTCGAGCAGTATCACGCGCGTCTTGACCTTCTCGATATGTTTCAGCAGATTGGTGATGATGTCTTCAAAGCGGTCAACATCGAGATGGCCGACGATGACCATAACGGAAAGTCCCGGGTACAACTCGAAAATGGGGGCTGCCAGCGCCTTCCACTTATCCAGCCTGGACTCCAGATCATCGACACGGGCCTTAACCTGAGCCTCGGCGCCGGTCCAGGGCCGGTACTTGGCAAAATAGCCGACACCGCCGATATACTTACCGGCGCTATCATAAAGATGTGATGCCGAAACACGCACGGGTATTATCTTGCCTGATTTTGTCTTCGTGGTGGTTTCCAGGTCGTGAACCGTCCCGCCGGCTTCGTAAATTTTACGGTTGGCTTCCCGGGCGGCTGCGATATTTTCGTACACTTCAACAATGCTCTCGCCAATAAGCTCACTCATATTACGTTCGGTGAGCTTGCAGGCCTCGTTGTTGGCGAATTTAATAACTCCTTCGGCGTTGATGGCGAGAATGGCATCAGGGCAGCTATTAAGTAAAGCCTCGAGATTGCCACGGGGAGTTGTCGCTTGTTTCTCCATTGTTCTCTACCTCCTACTATGCCAGAGTGAACCCCCGGATACGTGTACTAAATTAAACAGGTCTACACACCTAAGTATATATAGGAGAAAACAGTATTGTCAAAATAAATCACTCTTTATCAAGCACGATTGTAAAAATATACACTATCTTTTATTATAGGAGTAGTTTTACCAGATATGAAAAATCTCAGCAATTCGACCGATACCATTACCTTCCTCGGAACCGCCGGCGCCCGCTTCATGGTAAGCAGACAGCTGGCAGCCTCGGGCGGCCTCTGGCTGAGCTTGAAGGGAACCGACATACTCGTCGACCCCGGTCCGGGCTGCATCGTCCAGTCCACCAGGAGAAAATTGAATGCCGAGAACTTGAGCGCCATAATACTTTCGCACCGCCACCTGGACCACGCGGCGGACATCAATGTCATGATTGAAGCCATGACCAATGGCGGCTTCAATCGGCACGGCTGTGTATTTGCCCCCGCCGACGCCCTGGAAAATGAACCGGTTATCTTCTCGTACCTGAGAAATTATATCGAAAGTATCGTGGTACTGGAATCGGAAAAATCATACACGACGGGTAACGTAACCTTCACCACGTCGGTCAGGCATATACACCCGGTGGAGACCTACGGCATGGTTTTTCAGGCTTCCGGCCATAACTTCGCCTATATCGCCGATACAAGATATTTCGATGGCCTGTGCCGGAGCTATAACAGCGAACTACTGATTATCAACATGGTGCTTACGGAACCCAGGCCACCCATCGACCACCTTTCAATACCGGATGTCGAACGCATCATTAAAGAGATAAAACCCAGGGCAGCCATTTTGAGCCATTTCGGCCTGCACGTATGGCAGGCAAAGCCATGGAAAATAGCCGAAGACCTGTCTGAAAAGACCGGGGTCAGAGTCATCGCGGCAAGGGACGGCATGAAATTCGAGCTGGCACAACTGGATGAGATATAAAGAGGTAACTATCTACCGGAGGAAAGTAATACGATGAGTAGTTCACGATTTAAAACATGGTGCATTATTACCTTCTCAATGGCCGTTATCGCCATAGTAATCCGCGCTATCTGGCAGATAGTTGTCATACCCACACCAAAAACCATGCTTATTTTCGTGCCGCTTATCGTGGCGCTCATCGGTGCTGACGCCCTGATTGCCTATCTCGTGGTTAAGCCCGAAAAAACTAAAAGCCTGCCATTTTCCATCGGAATGACGGCGGCGCTTTCTGCGGGGCTTCTGGCCGGGGTTACCCATTTTTACCGCTTCATCATCTCGACGCAGGCCGACCCCTTCTTCAGCAAGGTTATAGGCTGGCTGATAGTACTTTCCAGCATCAGCGCCTATGGTATATTCTTATACTTAATATGGTCGTTAAGAAAAGGTAGGAATAATGGACAGCAGAAAGTTTGAATGGCTGGTGGCCCAGGCAATCGAAAGTCTGCCCGGAGAGTTCCAGGAAAGGCTGGAAAATATTGATATTGTTGTGGCCGACCTGCCGACACGCGAACAACTGCGGGCGCTGGGGGGCAGGCGGGGTGAAACCCTGCTCGGTCTTTACGAAGGCGTGCCTCTGACACAGCGTAGCCACGGCTACGGTTTCGTCATACCGGACAAGGTGACCATATTCCAGCGACCGATTGAGTCCATATGTAAAAACGATGCCCAGATTATCGCCGAGGTGCAGAGCGTAGTCCGGCATGAAATCGCCCACCACTTCGGCATCAGTGATGACAGGCTGCGGCAGCTTGGCAGAGATTGAACTCAGACCGTTGAATTACCTATTTACCAGGGACTTTTTTCCCAAGGTAAAACTAACCAAACGGTACCTGTTACGTTATATAATACAGTAAATGCTCTTTATCCGAAACGGGAGGTCCACCATGAAACAGAAACTGCTGAGAATAACATTAGTAAGCTGCCTTCTCATCACGTCACTTTTCTTCGGCAGCACTGCTTATGCCCAGGAGGAGGAACTCCCCGACCCGGGTCTAACGCCGGATAGCCCCTTTTACTTCCTGGACACATGGGGTAAAAACATCGGCATGTTCTTTACCTTCGGTAACGAGGCCAAAGCTGGGAGAGCCCTGCAATACGCCGAAGAGCGACTGGCAGAAGCCCGGGCCATGGCTGCCAAAAACAGGGTAAGGGAAATGGAACGCGCCGCCAACGATTACGATGGATTTATGGCCATGGTCAACCAAAGACTGGAAGCAGCCGCACGGCAGGGTCTCTCCGATAACATCTCGGAGAGAGTGTCCCTGGCCACCGCAAAACA
>JAUWGD010000093.1 GCA_030606585.1 Dehalococcoidales bacterium
AAAGCCGTGTTTTCTCCAAAACGGGTAGCCAACCCGGTTCGCGGAGGCAACGTCCAGTTCAATCATGTCTATATCAGATGACCCGAACCACTCCAGTATTTTCTCCAGCATCAGAGTCCCGGCACCATGGCGGCGGCAGCCCGCCTTTACCGCCATTTCCTCGATGAAGCCAAACTTCTCGCGCTGGAACGCGGGAGAAGACTTCCTTATTTGCGCGATTGAATGACCGACCACGTTTCCTTTATCCAGGGCTACCAGAACCAGAGTATCTTCAGCCGCCATTAAGCCTTTGATGTGTTCCTCATAGCCAGAACGGACATTATCAACCATGGGGTAGCGCGGGTCCATATCTTCATGGAAGACCGCAAACTCCTCCCAAACATCTACAATCCCGGGGACATGAGACTCCTGTGCCGTAACAATATCCATAATGCAGCCCTCTCTATAAATACAGGATTTCAAATTTTAACTTATAAGAGGGTAAGAGGACAAGGGTGCCTAATTTTTCCGGCAATTTGGAATTTCTAAATAATGCCTGATATATGGCAAAGAAGCTGTTTAAGCCTTTTTCTCCGTACTTACTTGACAGTATTATAGCGGGGAGATAATATGGGGCAAAGCTGGTGAAAGCCGCATATAATAGTTCAGGGAGGATGTCATGGTAAACGCAAGATGGCTGTTCTTCGGATTCATCCCCCTTGCCGTGGTATGGATCTGGAACCTGGTTGATTTTATCATGGCAGTCTGCGGAGTATTTAAAGATTCCGAAGGAAAGGTTATAGAAACCTGGTAACTGGTGTATTATTAACATCAAAATATAGCTCAGGCCGGCTACCCGAAGCTAAAACCACCCCGGATAACCGGCCTGTTAATTTTGTAACACTTATATCAGGACTAGCGGCGCGTCAGGTCCACCATTTCTATCAGGTTGACCTTACCCTTGTCCTCCTCGAAGTAAGGCTCCCGCGTGCCGCCTTCGGCAACGAGCATGATTTCGATTTGAATGATAGGACTATCGACACGGGTAATCTCCAGCGGACAGTGGGGTAATCCGGGCGGCAGGTAGACCATTGTGGGCCGGGTAAAGACATACTTGTCCTGTTCCTCTCCCATATAGAGCACCACCTCAGCGCCGAAATCATCGGGGTCGTCCGGGTTTCCACCGTACCAGGCCAGGAACTCATCGAAATTATGGGTATGACAGGGGTTATCCGATTTAAACGGCTTTTTAACGAACTGGTGGCCGATAGTCAGCCCGTAACCCAGCTGCTGGTGGCCTATCATCAGACCATCGAAAACGACACTGTTATCTTCCTTTACTTTTATCTGAAGATGGGGTGGATGATGAATGTATTTATCGTACTTGCCCGCCATTCCAGCCTCCTTAATAATGAAATTATTGGCGGTGCTGCCAACGGACAAATTCTAGTCCATTCGCATTCGCATTGTCAATGAAAACGAAGTACTTCATGTAAAGTTTAAAATTGTGATGATTTTGTGACGTTTAAGCCATATTTTGTGATACGGCTGTGATACTGCTTCCTTACAATACCTACGATTAAAGCGATTGCAACGGTTGCAGGAAATGAGCAATGTGCCACGATTACATCTTCCTGCGGATATTAATTAATTACGGGGAGGGAAAGTCGATACTCGACACGGGGAAGAGCCATGTTGAACATAGTTAAGTTCAAGGGGTGTAAGCGTTGCGGCGGTGACCTGTTCCTGGAGCGCGACTCCGAGGGGGTTTATGTATCCTGTCTACAGTGTGGTGCCATCTACATACGGCGCTTAGTCCCGCCAATTATAAAACCCAAGCGCAGGAAAATATACGCACGCTAGGGCATTTCCCGATTATTCCCGGCCAATCTCCTGGCCAGATTTACTCTCACGCTCTCTAAGCCAGCGCTTGATTTCGTCCAGAGCCGGCGGAGCGATATAAAATACCTGTACATCCGACGGGAATTGCACCTGATGGTTCTCTGTCATAAGCAATATCCCGATTTCATTATCTTTGAGCGTTTCATCAATTTTACAGGCGATATTTTCGTTTCTCTTTTTGCCGATTTCCATATAAGATTCGTAGACTTTTGATACTACTTTGGGGTTCTGCAGGCCTATTAGCAGGCAACGGCTCCAGTCCATGAACTCCGTCAGGATATCGCTATCCTCGGTTGCTTCCATCTGAGCTTTATTCTCCACGCAGGCCTGAACGATTTTATGGCTCCGGTCACTTAACTCCTTGACGGTTTCAATCCCTTCATCACCGGCTGCCGCGACCAGCTCGTGGTATATCCTGTTGACCTCACCGAGCTTCGATACCAGCTCCGCAATCTGCTTTTCCACCTGCTCCCAGTATTTGTTAAACTTCTCAAGGTAATCTTCCGGAAGATCTTTGCTGCCATAAATTAGTGGTATGAAGTAAAGCTTTCTGCCTTTCTTAAAATCCTCCACCGGGGGTTTTTCTATTTTTCCGAGTTCCTCAGTCATAAAACCGTCTCCCGAAAATTATACTAACCAGGAAATTACTAACGCATTTCGTCCGCGCAATTCCGGCACACTATCAATACCGGACGGAACCTGGTGACACTTACCATATCTTTAAGGGGCACCTCTTTCTGACACCGCTGACATTTGAATTTAATTTCCCGCGGTTTCTGCTTCTTCGTCTTGTTCTCTTCCTTTTTCGCTTCCGCTGTCATGGGCACTCCTTTACTGTAAAATCGGTCATACGTATATTACGTCCGGAACAACGGTACTGTCTCTGAAGGGGTAACAATACAATTTACTACATCCTGATTATTGTCAATATTTATATCACCGCTGATGATGCACTGCTCGAGTCTCGCACCAGCGCCAACATTCACATTATTCCATAATACGGCGTTTTCGATGCTGGCGCCGTCTTCCATCTGGCAGCCACTCCCGATTACCACCGGCCCCCTGATATTTACTCCCCGGCCTATCCGGCTCCCGCTATCTATGACTACCGGGGCTGTCACCACCGCCGACGGGTGAACAACGGCGTCCCTACTACAATATATACCATTTTGCCTCTGGATAGAAACAAGCGGGCTTTTTATCTTCGATGACAGGAGGTCGACGTTCAGAGAGAAATATTTCTCCGGGGTTCCCATGTCCAGCCAGTAGCCCCGGTAGGGATAACCGTACACCGGCGCTCCCGTGTCCAGCAGGTGAGGGTAGAGTCCCTTTTCAAACATGTAATGAGTATTCGATGGTATATGCTCCAGGACTCCCGGCTCAAGAATGTATGTCCCGGCGTTTATCCAGTTGGTCGTGGCCTCGGCAAGCGGAGGCTTTTCAATGAACCGCTGTACCCTCCCATCACCATCGGTTTCCACCACGCCAAAGGCGCTGGGGTCATCTACCCAGGCTAGCGATATAGTTGCTTTGGACTTTTTTTCGCGGTGGAACGCGAGCATATCACCAAGGTCCATATCAGTAAAAATATCGCCGTTAAGGACAAAAAAGGTATTGTCCAGATAGGCTTCGGCGTTTTTTACGGCCCCGGCCGTACCCAGGGGTTCCTCCTCCAGGTAATAGGTCAGGCGTACGCCGTAGCGGCTGCCGTCTCCCAGATACTCCCGGATAACATCCGGCAAATAGCTCAACGTCAGGATGATATCCTCAATGCCATACTGCCGGAGATAAGCAATGAAATGCTCCATGAAAGGTTTGTTCAGCACCGGCAATACGGACTTGGGCCTGTCATTGGTAAGCGGCTGAAGCCGGGTGCCCGGTCCGCCTGTCAGAATAACCGCGGTTAATCCCTGCAAGCCTGTAGTTCTCCTCGCCATTGATAAAATATTAGCTATCCGTAAAAGGAAACAAGCCCGGAATATATTCAGGAAAAATATCATTCATAATCCGCTGCTACGTTGCCTGTCTCCGCCATTATATCACCAGTTCAAGCCATGACGAAACTCAGGTAAACACTCACCAGGAACAATATAATTAAAGTTACATTAAACCAGCTCAAACGGAAATACCTCGCCGGTTTAAAACGCAGTCCGGCCAGGAAAAGCAGTGACATCAGGATAACAGCCCCGGCGGTGAAAAGATGGCTCTCCGAGACCTGCGCCAGAATGGGTTCTTTACTATAAATCAGGTCGATTACCGGAATAATCGTCAGGTTGAACAGGTTACTGCCAATCATGTTAGCCACGGCCATATCGACAGCGCCGATTCTCATAGCGGCGAAGGAGACCGTTATTTCCGGAAGGGTGGTGGTGAAAGCCAGGAAGAGGCTGCCCACGAAGCTATGCCCCCAGCCGGTTACCCGCGAGATTTCTTCACCGATAGTTGCCAGCCAGATACCGGCGCCGATGATAAAAACCGCCGCGATACCGAAATAGAGATAGGTCCGTTTTAGCGATATCTCCGCCGTGTAGGGGCTTGGTTCTTCCATCGCCAGGTGCTTCTTTTCATAATGGAATATCTGCCGCACCGCGACTATATAGACGATGAGAATGATTGGCGTGTACCATCCTATCCAGCCGAGGCTTAAAGTGGAATATTGAGAGCTGATAAAGATAAAAACCCCGACAATCACCGCCAGCGCGAGGCTGAACCATCCGGTCAAACGATGTGCCTGGCTGGCTACTGCCATGATGGAACCACCCCGGTGGAAAATATCAAGCAGGGCCAGATTAAACAGGTTGAAGACATTGGCACCGATGAGGTCACCAATGGCTAAATCGGGGGCATCTACCAGTGTTACGGCACTGATGCCGGTAAAAAGCTCGGGCAGTGAAGTGATTAACGATATGGCGATAACACCCATCCACACCTGCCCGATACCCGTCCTCCGCGCAATGACATCCCCATACTTGGCCACCTTCTGCCCGGCAAAGAAAATAACCAGTACACAGATAACCAGTTTAAGCCAGACCAAGATATACCTCTATCATTTCTGCCTAAGCTACTTTAATCGGCATGAGGCTAAAAAGTCAATATTGCCAGTAACGAACGATAAATGTTAAAATAAGTTGTTTCATTCAGTTCCTAGATTTCGTTCAATTCAATGTTATCGCTAAGTCAAATTCTTGCCATTGCTATCTTTGCCCTGATGTTTGCTGCCATCATCAGCGGTAAAATCCATCGCTATATTCCGGCAATTATCGGTGCCGCTCTGGTGATCGTGGTATTATTCCTAGTGGTCATGAAGAGCCCTGACTCTGTCTGGAATGTACTCAACTTGAGCCAGATAGGGGAGTGGTCTTTCTGGGTACCGGGTGAACAGCATGTGGAGTCGCACGGTGTGAACTGGCAGACCATCATCTTTATCGGCGGCATGATGGTCATGGTGGTAGGGATGGAGATGGTAGGTTTTTTCCGCTGGCTGTGCCTCTACGTGGCTCGACTGGTAGGGTGCAAGGTAATACCCATCCTGTTCGCGTTCATGTTACTCTCCGGGTTTCTGGCCATGTTCATTGACAGCATCACCGTAATGCTGTTCCTCAGCATGGTGACCATCGAGCTGGCCCGCCTGCTTAAATTCGACCCGGTGCCGATAATTGTTGCCGAGATTTTTGCCGCCAATACCGGCGGCAGTGCTACCATGTGCGGTGACCCGCCCAATATCATCATCGGCACCGCCTTCGGCTATACGTTTACCGACTTTGCCATGAATACCGGCCCTATTGCCTGGGTCGGTATGATTATCGCCCTTGGCTATTTTTTCCTTATCTTCCGCAAGAGCCTGAAGCAACAAGGTGATGCTGAAGAGATGATGAAATCCTGCCCGTTGCCCAGCTCGGCAATTACCAATCCCGGTTTGTTCAAGGTAGAAGTAGGCATTTTTCTCCTGGTGGTGGTACTGCTGGTAACACATGCCCAAACCGGGCTGTCGGTGGCTATCATCGGTGTTATTGCGGCCATCTTGACAATACTCGTTGCCGGCCGGAATGCCTGGCATATTATTAAACATGTAGACTGGCACACCCTGCTCTTCTTCCTCGGCCTGTTCATCTGTGTCGGTGGGATGGAAGAGACGGGCGTGCTGAAGATGTTGGCGGAGTATATCGGCCAGATGTCCGGCGGTAATATCACGATTGCCATACCGATTATCCTGTGGGTATCTACTTTTGCCTCCGCTATAGTTGATAACATTCCCTTCGCCGCCACCATGGTTCCGGTAATCAGGCAGCTTTCGGTAATGGGCGGCATGAGCCTGACCACGCTGGCCTGGACTCTCGCCATCGGTGCGGATATCGGCGGCAATGCTACCCCCATCGGCGCTTCAGCGAACGTAGTGGGGACGGCTGTCGCTGCGAAAGAAGGCTATCCTATCGGCTGGGGAAGATATCTGAAATACTCAATAATTCCAACGATTATCGTGATTGGCGTCAGTAATTTTTATCTTATCTGGCGGTACGCCTGAACTAAATAAACAGGTTGCCAAAACTTTACGTTATATAGTATCATTTTAGTAATTGGCCCCTGTAGCTCAGCGGGATAGAGCACCGGCCTCCGGAGCCGGGTGCGAGCGTTCAAGTCGCTCCAGGGGCGTTAATAGTACATGGAGCAAAAAATGACGAAAGTGAAAAGTCTTACAGAAATCAGATGGCACGGACGCGGCGGTCAGGGTGCGGTTAC
>JAUWGD010000181.1 GCA_030606585.1 Dehalococcoidales bacterium
CAGCACCACCGGGTGGCGCGGGGCTGCCTCATCCAGGTCCCGGCGGGTGGGGTGACGTTTCTCCGCCAGGTAAAACTCATTATAGTCGGTACCGCTCAACCATGTCCCGGGCGGGGTTTTCTCCGCTTTCAGGCGGATAGCTTCCTTGATGTCGGCAATGGAGCGCACCGCCAACGGACTAAGGTCGATGCTGAGGAGCTTTCTGATAAGGGAGAAAAGGTGGAGGTGGGCATCGTTGAAACCGGGCACCACCGTTCTGCCCCGGCAGTCGATTACTCTGGTCTTTGCACCGGCCACCGAATCCAGTGCGTCGTTACCGCCGACCATAAGTATCCTGTCGCCGGTGATAGCCACCAGCTCCGCGGATGGCTGCGCGGCGTCCATGGTTATTACACTGGCGTTTTTAAGGATAATATCGGCGGCTGGCATGATTAACTCTTTTGACGTGATATTTATTAGCCAGTATACTATTGATAAGTCCGCCCTGCAAAGGAGAAGGCGATGGATACGGAACAAATAACCCGCAAGCTGGTAGCGTGGATTAAAGAGAAGGTGCAAACCGCCGGGTGCCGGGGCGTGGTGCTGGGATTGAGCGGGGGACTTGACTCCTCGGTGCTGGGGGCGCTCTGTCAGCGGGCTTTTACGCAGAACACCCTCGGCGTTATTATGCCGTGTCACAGCACCGATGACGATAAAGCCCATGCCGGAATCGTTGCCAGCCGGTTTAACATACCGACTGTGGAGGTGCCGCTGGACGGCGCTTTCGACGCCATGATTCAGATACTCCCGGACTATCAGCCTGACCCGGCTCACGGTAATCTGGCCCGGGCCAACCTCAAAGCCAGGCTGAGAATGGTTACTCTCTACTGTATCGCCAATCAGTTGAAGTACATGGTGGCCGGCTCCGGCAACCGGAGCGAACTCACCGTCGGCTACTTTACCAAGTACGGCGACAGCGGAGTGGACATTCTGCCGCTGGGTAACCTGCTCAAGGGGGAGGTCAAAGACCTGGCGCGTTACCTGGAAATCCCCGAAGAAATAATCGATAAACCGCCATCCGCCGGCCTGTGGGATGGCCAGACCGATGAGACCGAAATGGGCTTCAGCTACGAAGCCCTCGACCGCTATATCCTTACCGGAGACGCTCCGGAGGAATTAAAACGTAAAATCGAAGCCATGAAAGCCGCCGCCTACCACAAGCGTAATATACCGCCGATTGCCGATATTTAAAGGCGACTCTGCCGTATTATCTCCGGGTATTTACGGCTCCCCTCGCGAAGTGTCCGCTTTTGCGTGGCGTAATCGACGTGATAGAGTCCGAATCGCTTTTCGAACCCGTGCGCCCATTCGAAATTATCCATTAACGACCAGTAAAAGTAGCCTCTGATATTCATGCCTTCGGCAATCGCTTTGTTCAGGACAAGCAAATGGTCTTCGATGAACTTCGCCCTTTTCGTATCGCTGTCATCGGCGATGCCGTTCTCCGTAATGTATATGGGCTTGGAGGTATAGCTGCTGACCAGCTTGAGGACGCGGTACAGTCCCTCCGGGTATATTTCCCACCCCATGTCCGTCAGCTTCTCGGGGGGCGCTTTTTCCACCATGTCCAGCTTCCTCTTGCCGAACGGCCTTAATTTCCACAAGAAACGCATGTAATAGTTCACGCCGATAAAATCGAAGGCGTCACGGATACCGCTGTCATACGACTCGCGGGCAAGTCCGGGTATGGAGAATTTGAAGTGACCGTCCACGAGGTACTTAAAATGCGAATCGCTCATGTTCTTCCTGAGCAGGCGGTTGAACACGACGTCCAGCAGGTTCCAGCGATTGGGAGGCTCATAAATCAACATGACCACGACGAGTCCCACCTGAGCCTGCGGCTGGATTTCCTTGATGCGGGTATAGGCGGAAGTATGGGCCCGCAGCAGGTTCTTAAAGACCACTGCGGCTTTTGGAAGATTTTTCTCCGCCGGAGGGAACCCCCCGATAAAGAACCCGTTGAAGGCATACACGGACGGCTCGTTGATGGTGCACCACAGCTTAACTTTGGAGCCGAGGCGCCGGACAACATGCTCCACAAACCGGGTAAATATTTCCGGCGAATCCTCCCGGAGAAAGGCCCCCTGTTCCTCGAACCAGATAGGGTTGGTAAAGTGGTGCAGCGTCACCATCGGCTCGATGCCGTTGGCCAGGAGTTCGTCCACGACCTGTTCGTAGTGGTCCAGCGCCGCTTCGTCGAACTCACCCTGTTTCGGCTCGATTTTGCTCCATTCCACCGAGAAGCGATAGGCATTCAACGATAGCTCCTTCATAAGCTGAATATCTTCCTTATAACGGTTCCAGTGTTCACAGCCGACCCCGGCTTGCTGTCCATGTGCAATTCTGGGCTTTCCGTCTTCATCTACGGCGGACTCGAACTGAAACCAGTTGTTGTTCGTGCAGTTGCCCTCTACCTGATGGGCAGAGGTGGCGCTTCCCCATAAAAATTTTTTACCGAAATGCCACGGTTCTTTTTTAAGTTTGTCAAAATCCAGGCGCAGGTTGGTTCTGGGGTCCGAAAGCCAGAAAAGCAGTCCGAAATACAATATCGCCAGTGCCGGTATAATCAGGAGTGCATACATAATAATATCAATCAACTTTCTTCGTAAACTTAAACCGAATTATACCATTTTTCACTGTTTATGTTCAGGCCGAATGAGGCTAATAAAGAAATTCGCACCATATTACTTGTTTTGGTAAAACTGTTGTGCTATTATCTGGTTGAGGCGAGAGATGACCACGGAGAGAGAAAAAGCACTGGAATTGGCTATTGGCCAGATAGAAAAGCGGTTCGGCAAGGGCTCCATCATGAAGATGGGGGAGTCGTCCGCACTACTGCCAATAGAAGCCATTCCAACCGGCTCCCTGGCTTTAGACCTGGCTCTAGGTATCGGAGGGATACCCAAAGGACGTATCACAGAAATATTCGGACCCGAGTCATCCGGAAAAACTACCTTAGCCCAGCATATCATCGCTGAAGCACAAAAAAGAGGAGGTACGGTTGCCTATATCGATGCGGAGCATGCCCTGGACCCCTCTTACGCCGCCAATTGCGGAGTCAATGTTAACGAACTGCTCATCTCACAACCGGATACCGGCGAGCAGGCACTGGAGATTACCGAAGCGCTGGTAAGGAGCAGCACCGTTGACGCGATAATTATTGATAGTGTCGCCGCTCTGGTTCCCCGGGCTGAAATCGAGGGGGATATGGGAGACCCGCAGATGGGTCTGCAGGCCCGCCTTATGTCACAGGC
>JAUWGD010000071.1 GCA_030606585.1 Dehalococcoidales bacterium
GTTTGGGGAGGAAGAAGAGTTAAAGGAGTACATCAAGCAGGCTGAGGTCTTGCACCCGGAGTATAACGCCAAGCCCAGGGTGTACTATATCGGGCTTTTGGACAAGTACTTCGTCGCCGGGGCGGTCTACGACCCTGAGGAAGACGAATGCCTGGAAGGTGCCACGGTAACGCTAAAGGATGATAAAGGCAAGAAGGTAGCCGAGTTAAAGACGGACAACTTTGGAGACTTCTGGTTTGAGAGGCAGGAGCCGGGGGTATACTCGGTATTGATAGAGAAGGCGGGATATCTGGCGCGGACGATAGAGGATGTAGACGCCGGCAAAGACGTAAACGTCGGAGACATAGAGTTATCCAAGGGATAACCTTAACCACTCTGTTGAAAAATCGATTTGGGGGTAAACATGCCGGAACAAGAGAGATCGATGGTAAAAGGAATGTCCTTTGGCGGTGTTACCGAAGATGCCAATGCCGCCCAGGTTGATGTCAAAGACGGTAAGATAATCAGAATCAGGCCGCTGCATTTCGACTGGAAGTACAAGCCGGAAGAGTTCAGGCCGTGGAAAATAGAGGCTCGCGGTAAGACCTTTGAGCCGACCATGAGGACGCTGCTGCCCCCCTTCACACTGGCTTATAAGAACCGGGTTTATTCTCCAAACAGGACCATGTACCCGCTCAAGAGGGTGGACTGGGACCCCGATGGCGAGAGAAATCCGCAGAACCGTGGCAAGAGCCGTTATCAGAGAATATCCTGGGACGAGGCTACGGATATAATAGCCGGCGAGATAAAAAGGATACAGAAGAAATACGGCCCGACGGCGATACTGGCGCAGGCTGACGGACACGGGGAGACGAAGACTGTCCATGCCGCCCACGGGTGCTGCCGGAGATTGTTAAGGCTCATGGGCGGTTATACTTGGCAGACCAGGAACCCGGACAGCTGGGAGGGGTGGTACTGGGGAGCCAAGCATGTCTGGGGCTGCGAGCCGGTAGGCAAGCAGCGTAACAATACCAATATTTTACCGGATATCGCGGAACATGCCGGGATGATTCTGTTCTGGGGCTGCGACCCCGAAACAACGACCTGGGGGTGGGGAGGACAGACCGTCAGCCGGTTGTGCTACTGGTTTACTGAACTCGGTATAAAACAGGTGTATGTTTGCCCGGACCTGAACTACGGCGCGGCCATCCACGCCGATAAATGGATTCCCATTCTCCCCAATACGGATGCAGCTTTACACCTCGCCATCGCTTATTTCTGGATTACCGAAGGTCTCTACGATAAAGAGTATATCAAGACGCACGCGGTAGGATTTGATAAATTCGAGGATTATGTCCTGGGCAAGGAAGACGGCATTCCCAAGACACTCACATGGGCATCGAAGATAACCGGGGTGCCGGTGAGGATAATCAAGGTGTTGGCCAGGGAGTGGGCGTCAAAAAGTACTTCGACGTGTCACAGCAACGGTGGCCCCTTCGTCAGGAGCCCGTACTCAACGGAGCCCTGCAGGCTGGAGGTATGCCTGCTCGGTATGCAGGGTCTGGGCAAACCGGGACGTCACCAGATGACCATGATTGAATGGGGAATCTTCGGGGGGTGGAACCCGCCGAACTGGAAAATCGGCGACGACACCAACCCAATGCCCGGGCCCGTAGTATGGCCGGCCGTGGTGGCGGCGAACCGCGGGTTTACCGAGGCGGACATGCCGCAGCAGATTATTCCCAAGCTGCTGATTCACGAAGCCATTCTCAATCCTCCGCTGACCTGGTACGGCAACACACAGTGCCGATACCTGGTTGAAGACCAGTTCGTGAAATATCAATACCCCGCCGAGGGCTGCGCGGAAGTGCGCATGATATGGACCGATACGCCTTCGTGGATGTCGTGCTGGAACGGCTCCAACCGGATGGCGGACGCCTTCCGGAGTCCGCAGATAGAATTCGTGCTGGCGCAACATCCGTGGATAGAGAACGATTGTGAATTTGCCGATATTATCCTGCCGGCAACCACCAAGTTCGAGACAAACGATATCGGGGTTGATGTGTTTACCGCGGAATTCAGGACCGTTTTCCTCGACCCCAAATGCGTCGAGCCAAAGGGAGAGTCGAAGAGCGATTATGAAATCGTCTGCGCCATCGCCGATAAACTGGGCATGCTTGAAGAATATACTATGGGTGAAACCGAGGAGGGGCTGATTAAAAAGGGTTTTGATACCTCGGGCGTGCAGGATATGGTGACGTGGGACGAATTTAAGGATAAGGGGTATTACGTCATCCCCACCGATCCCGACTGGAAGAAAAAAGACGTCGGTATGAGGAAGTTCTACGAAGACCCGGCGAATAATCCCCTGAGGACTCCCTCCGGCAAACTGGAATACTATTCCCAGAGACTGGCGGATAACTTCCCCGGTGATAACGAAAGGCCGCCGGTCCCGCACTGGATTGAAAAGGGTGACAGCCACGACGAGAGGCTTTCCGGCGAGAGGGCTAAAAAATACCCCCTGCTCATTGTTTCCAATCATCCCCGGTGGCGGGTGCATTCTCAGCACGATGATATGCAGTGGCTGAGAGAAATGGAAACATGTAAAATCGTCGGCCCTGACGGCTATGCCTACCAGACGATGTGGATTCACCCGTCCGAAGCTGAGAAAAGGGGCATCAAACACGGCGACGTGGTCAATGTCTATAACGACAGGGGCGGTGTCCTCTGCGGGGCGTACGTAACGGAGAGGCTGATGCCCGGCACCGTCTACGTGGACCACGGGGCAAGGTATGACCCGATAGTGCCGGGAGAGCTTGACCGGGGTGGTGCCATCAACACCATAACTCCGTATAAACCGATATCCAGGAACGCCACCGGGATGGCCGTGTGCGGATTCCTGGTCGAGGTTGAACGGGTCAACGTGGATGAGTTAAGAAAGAAATACCCCGAAGTGTTTAACCGACCGTACGACCCGGCTTCCGGTCTATGCTACGAACGTATGATATACCGGGGTGAATGATAGTTAGCTGAATTGCCCTGTCTGAGAGCCTGAAAATACGAAAGCCATAACTTTCACGGAAATGTGGAGTTATGGCTTTCAATATTATCTTTATTTAAAGGCTTATAGCATCACGGTGCCGCCGTCTACGTAGATGACCTGCCCTGAAATAAAATCCGAGTCCGACGAGGCCAGAAACAGGGTGGCTCCCACCAGGTCTTCCGGCTCCTCGCGCCGCGGGATAGACTGTCCCGAAGCGGCGGCATCGAATGATGCGCCGCCCCCGGTCATGTCTATGCTGGCTTCGGTAGCAGTGAATCCCGGGGCAATCGCGTTGACATTAATATTGGACTTACCCAGAGCATGAGCCAGGGCATGGGTCAGCGTGTAAATAGCGCCTTTGCCGCAGGCATACGGCATAAAGACGGGTGCCCCGCCTACTCTGGCAACGTTGGATGCAATGTTGACAATCTTACCCTTACCTGCTTTTTCCATGAGGGGAACAATCGCTTTGCAGACCATCCAGGTTCCTTTGACATTTACCGAGAATATCCTGTCCCATTCCTCTTCTGTCCAGAGGTGCCACGGTTTGGCCCTGATTCCGAACCATATGGCGGCATTGTTAACGAGGATATCCACCCTGCCGTACTGTTTCATAACTTCATCGGCTATCTTCTGGGTGTCGCCGGCAACGGAGATATCCGCCTTGACGAAGGTAACTTCCCCGCCTTTGTCCTTTATCTCCTTTTCCGTGGCTTCGGCTCTTTCCAGGCTGGTAGTGGTGAGAAGCAGCTTGGCCCCCTCCTCGGCGAACCTCATGGCAAAAGCCTTCCCCAGGCCGCGGCTGGCTCCGGTTATAATAGCTACTTTATCCTGTAAAACTGGCGACATGCAATCCTCCTTTATTTTTACGATTCATACCACCCGGGGGTATTATACAACTTTGTGCCGGCCATTTCACTCGGTATGTGTGAATCTTGACAAAGATAACTTTGACCGCCTAAAGTTTTCATGGTAAGGGTATATAAATAATAGCTAGTTGAAACGAGGTGAAGCATGGCCGGTCCGCTGGACGGAATCAGAATCCTTGACCTGACACAGGTATTATTCGGCCCTTTCGCTACGATGCTGCTCAGCGATTTAGGCGCCGAGGTTATTAAGATAGAGAGGCCGGAGGTCGGCGATATTGCCCGGGGCAACGGCCCCGTTGTCCGGGGGCAGAGCACTTACTTTCTCAGCCTTAATCGCGGCAAGAAAAGCGTTACGTTGAACCTGGCTACCGAGCAAGGGAAAAATGTATTGCTGAAGCTGGTAAAGAACGTCGATGTCCTGGTGGAGAATTTCAAGCCCGGGACGATGGAAAATCTCGGCCTCAGCTATGATAAAGTCAGGGAACATAATCCCGCCATTATCTACGTGGCGGGTTCCGGCTTCGGGCAGTACGGACCCTATGCCGGCAAGCCTGCTTTTGACGTTATCGTTCAGGCTATGGGGGGTATTTTAAGTATTACCGGCGAGGAGGGCGGTCCGCCGGTGAGGCCGGGCGTATCCTACGGTGACATTACCGCCGGACTGTTTCTGTGTGTCGCCACTCTGGCCGCCCTTCAAGAACGCCATAAAAGCGGCGAAGGGCAGTTCGTGGATATCAGTATGCTGGACTGCCAGGTGACTGCTCAGGAGAACGCCTTCGTCCGCTATCTCAATACCGGTGAGATACCCCATGCGCTCGGTACGAGGCACCCCGTCATGACGCCGTTTCAGGCCTTTCAGACCAAAGACGGCTATATCGCCGTGGCTCTCCGGGGCGGTATCAAGGACCAGTGGCCGCTCTTCTGTGCCGCCATTGACCGTGTCGATATCATCGACGACCCGCGATTCGAAGACGGCTGGATGCGCACCCAGAACTACAAGGTACTGGAGCCGATATTAACGGATGTCATGAAAACCAGGACCACTCAGGAGTGGGTCATAGAGCTGGAACAGGCGGGAATACCCTGCGGTCCGGTGAATACCATCGAGCAGGCGGCTGCTGACCCCCAGATAAACGCCAGGGACATGTTTATTGAAGTCGAGCATGCGGAGGCAGGCAAATTCAGGGTTGTTAATACGCCCTTCAAATTCTCCAGGACACCCAATAAGGTGGACAAAGCCGCGCCGGACCTGGGCCAGCACACCCGCGAAGTCTTGAGCCAACTGCTGGGGATGACCCATCAGGAAATTGAAAAGCTTAAAGATGCGAGTGTAGTCTAGGGTTACCTGCTTACACTTTTAACCTGAAATTTTTTCGAGTACTTTCTTGACATCTCCTGCCAGTTTATCCAGGTCCTGCTGATTCGGGCGTCCCCGGATATCCCCCAATCTGCCTTTGGTGCTGTTTTCTTCGGAACCGTGAAACTCGCCGACATAGTACCATTCGCCGACGATATCAAATCCCAGGTGCTCGAGAAATTGCCCGATGTATTTACCCACGGGTATGGCTTCGTTGACGCCGGTGTGCGGACCGGAATACGTAGCAAAGACCACCCCGTATTTACCGGGCACCTTGGGAGAAGATAGCTTGACATAATCGCGTTCCCGGTAATGGTTCATCTTGTCTTTTATATATCGCATAACGGGTTCGGGCGGTTGCCACATGAAAGACGGCGACCCGATGAAAACCAGGTCGTAATCGTACAGGTCCTCGTCACCGGCTTCTTTAACAGGTTTCAATACCGAATCTACGCCGCTGTTTTTCAGCGTATTATCGATAGTCTCGGCTACCTTTTGCGTGTTTCCCGTACCTGACCAGTAAATGATGAGTGCCTTCATGGCTACCTCCTGTTATTAGTCTAGGGATTCTGGAACTCCCGGGCCATATCTTCCAGTATCTCCTTTTCCCACTGTAAAAATTTATCTCTACCGAGGGTGAATGCCTTGGGTTTCCATTCCATCTCCTTCAGGTTCTGCGCTATCGTCGGCAGCCAGTTATAGGGGATAGACGTCAGCACCCATCCCGGCGGGAATGCCTCTATGGATATCCCCCCGAAGCCCAACCCGGTGATAAAGTAGTTCACCTTGCCGGTGAGGTAGGGATAAACGAAAAGCCAGGAACAGGCCAGTGACGTTGTTACTTTACTTTCGTACATGTCCCCGGTAGAGTAGGCCATCGACCGCAGCACGATTTCCGCCTGTTTGGCATCGGTCATAAGAATCAGCAGGTCCGGCTCGAAGGTTATTTTGTCCAGCGGGGCGAAAACGACATAGTTAACGGTGCCGCTATCCAGGTTGTAATTATGCCGGGTGATTTTTTTATTGGCACGGGCTTCCTGAAAGATTCCCAGTCTTACCCCCAGTTCTCCGCTTTTCGCAAAGGACGGGCCTTCGCCACTCATCATTCCCAGGGTTTGTTTCCCGAAGCAGATTTCATTCTCTTTGGTGAAATAGAAAGGGTCTTCTCTTCGCTGGGCTTCACTGAGCATTTCACAGAGAGCCATTTTTTTATCCAGCTGCTCTATGCCTTCCGGTTTGCGGAACAGGTACTTGATGCCCACGGGCGACTTCTCCAGTTTCAATTTACCGAAGATAGACAGGTCGGTTTGCAGCGGTCTCATATTAACCTCCTTTAGTCGCATATGCTTGTTAAGACGATTGAAATGTCACGCGATTATCGAATAGTCAAATGCGCAGGCCATGAGCCGCGCGCTGTATTGTCTCGTGCAGGGACGGATGGCCGTGAATAGCGGCTGCAATATCCCGCGCGGTACCCTTCGTTTGCATGACGGCCGCAGCTTCATGTATCAGTTCGGGTGCCTGGGGGCCGACGATATGGACGCCCAGGACTTCACCCGATGACGCATCGGCGACGATTTTCACAAATCCCCGGCTCTCTCTTATAATGCTTGCCCTGGGATTTTGCTCGAAAGGAAACCTGCCGACTTTAATATTCAGCCCTTTCTCTTTAGCCCCGCTTTCCGTTATACCGACTGCCGCCATGGGCGGCACCGTACGGACGGAACGCGGCACCACGCGATAATCTATAGTTGCTTCTCCGCCCATAGCGTTGGTACCGGCTACCATCCCCTGAATCATGGCAACGCTGGCCAGCATCATCTCGCCGGTGGCGTCGCCGGCAGCGTAAATACCCCTGACACTGGTCTCCATTCTTTCGTTCGTTTTAATGCCATCACCGGTTACCGCTACGCCGGCGTTTTCCAGGCCCAGTCCGTCTACGCGTGGTTGCTGACCCAGGGCGAATACCGCGAATTGCGCTTCCAACTTCTGTTTTCCGCCCTTGCCGGAGATATTTAGGTACTTTCCTTCTTTACCGTCGTCAATCCTCTCGATATCTACCCCGGCGTATATGCGGACGCCGTCGTCTTCCATAGCCTGCCGTATGCACGCGGCCAGCTCTTCGTCTTCATTGGGAAGCAATTGAGGCTTTCTGGCTATTAAACTAACATCACAGCCCAGGTTAACCCAGACGGTAGCCAGTTCCAGAGCCGTGACGCTGCGCCCGATAATTGCCAGGCTCTTGGGAAGCTCTTTTAAGTCCAGCAGTTCTTTGGCTGTGAGCACTCCCGGGCTATATGCCCCGGGTACCTCGTACCTTCTGGCGGTAGAGCCGGAAGCGACGATTATTTTGTCTGCCCGAATTATCTCTGCCTTTCCGTCGTCATAGGTAATTTCTACCCGGTCCGACGCGGTTAGTTTCGCCGAACCGATAGCCACTTTAACGCCGGTAGCCTGCAACCTGGCTTCCATGCCGGCGACAATGCCCCTGACCACCTTTTCTTTTTGTTCTATCAACTTCGTATAATCAATCCGCATCTCGCCGGTATTGATGCCGTCGTTCCCGGCATCTTTTATCGATCTGATAACTTCGACGCAGTGGTCCATGAAGCACATGGGTATGCAGCCCCAGTTAGGGCAGATACCCCCCACCCTTTCCTTCTCAACAATCATCACCTTGCCGCCGTGTTGCGCGGCAATTTGCGCCGATAAAAAACCGGCAGTGCCCCCGCCGATTACTATCACGTTTGTATCAGCCAATTTCCGTGTCTCCCCTTAATATGAAATACCCCTTTTGGCTTTCTGCAAGCCAGACTACCACGCTGTTATTTCAATTGTCAATTGACACGGATAAATACGGATTATATAATCAACCTGTGAAGGTTTATTTCATACCGAAAACCCGACCGGGCAGGTGGTCGACCTGGTTAATCGTCGCTTTCATCATGTTTTACGCGATATTCTGGCTCTTTGTGGCTTCGGGACAGCGGGGTGGGGCCACATTTTTCAGTAATCTTTTCCTGGCAGTGCCGGTAGTCATTGCGGCGATTTCCGGCATAGCTGCCTTTTTTACCGGAGTTATCGGGATTATAAAGAGTCGGGAGAGGGCTATTCTTGTTTATCCGGCTATTCTAATCGGACTTTTCGTTCTCCTTTTCTGTCTGGCTGAAATAATATTCCCACACTAGTAAAATAGAAAAATCCCCCGATTGTCCGGGGGATTTCTTACTTTCATTGGTAGCCCAAGTTGTTCAATAGATAGAACTTTTAGAGCAGAGTTTGCGTTTATCTAATTGATTCGTTTTTCGTAAGTGGGCTTAACAATCAGATGAATTGTTCAATTCCATTGATAGAGTTTACATCAGTGGGCTAAGATTAGTAATCACTATATCTTGCCGTGAGTAAATTGACAATCGTGTAATCAAACACTATATTTATACCATTCTATTAGAAACTTCTCTATACTTCATTTAAGGGTAAAATGTCAGGTGTCCTCAGAATATTAAGGTCTATCCAAGAAGGTATCAACATCCGGTAAACCGGTTAACTGTC
>JAUWGD010000011.1 GCA_030606585.1 Dehalococcoidales bacterium
GCCGTCAACGTCAATACCAAGATTCCCAATAATGTCTCAAATATTATGTCCATATATACCCTACCCCCCTAGCCTATTGACAAATTGTCAAAAAAGTAGTAAAAGGAGACTACTTTAAGGTAAGGAGGGGATAAAAATGGCAGATATTCCAGCTAACATGAAGTCAATGATATTCGGAAAAGGGGCCAGGTGGCATGCGCGGACTATGATGATTTTAGAATGTCTGGGCATAGTCTTCTTAATCGTGGGAATCGTAGCCGATGCCATAAATAAAACGCTTGGCCTGGAGACAACCCACTGGTTCTTAATGGCGATTGCGTTCTGGGTATGGGCATTAGCGGCGTGGCTTTGTGCCTATTTCGCAGCCAAGGAAGGGTAGATATTCCGGGACTGCTTTTACAGCTATTCAAGGATATTTGATTGACCGTGCCGGCGGTGGGGGTTTAGATACCGTAAACGCCCCTGAGGAAGCGTGCGCAGAGGAAGAAGGGGTGAGGGGGGAAATTAGTCCTATTGACAATTCTATACTTTGGTTGCATGATAATAATGTTGATTGTTATTATAATATTGAAATTGCACAATCAATGGCCATTAAATAAATAGGATGTTTTCAATGCTTGAAAAGAATCCTTGGTTAACCAAGAAAATAGAAGAACAAGAAAGTCCAGAAATACTTACCAAGCCGCTCCCGCAAATACTGGACGAGATGGAAGCAAATATCCGGGCTGCCGCTGTCGCGGCAAAAAAAGCTGAAGAATCCGCCATGGCTGCCAGGGGAGCCGCCGGTGCCGCCAACACGGCATCCACGGAAGCCGCCAAGAGAGCCGAGGAAGCCCACCTGGCGGGAGAAAGCGCTGCCGCGAAAGCCACACAGTCAGCCAGCGATGCGGCATCTAAAGCCGAGGCGACGGCCAAGGCAGCCAAGAATGTTGCCGAGAAAGCCGCTAATAGAGCCAATGAGATTCTTGAAAACGAAAGCAGAATATACAACGCCACTATACATGAATTAAACAACCCTAAATATTCAGTCATTATACCTATTCAGATTGTTATTGTTGAAAGTGAAGATGAGATAGTAGCGAGAATTCCCGAACTCAATTTATATGCTACTGGAGACACTGATACTGAGGCAATCTTAGGATTGAAACAGGAAATAATTGAACTTTACGAAGAATTAAATAGTACGGATAATAAGTTGGGGCCTTTACCACAATCTTGGCTAAATACTTTAAACAAATTGATAGTTATAACTGATGGTTAAGCTTAGATTTAAATATAAGGAAGTTACTAATTCTATAAAATCAAAAGCACCTGTTCCTAAAGGCAAGCAACGGTCTGGGAAAGAAAGGAATTTCCCAATAGTTATTGAGGGCGTTCAATTATCACGGGTAACCATTCCTAAAGAAAAAGGTGGTGGTAAAGATATTTTTCCTGGAACTTTAAATAGCATACGTAATCAGCTATTACTCAAGAAACCTCAGTTCGCAGACTTTATCAACTGTCCCATGACAAAGTCTGATTATATAACTATTATGAAAAAGAAATTTCCAGAGTGTTTCATTAAGACTTAATTTATTCCCTCCCCCTCCTCTTTCTTCTTTGCTGCCGCCTCCTCACGCTTCTTTTCCAGCGCCGCCAGCTGCTTCTTCACCTTGTCCTCCCCTATCACCCTGTGCTTGTATTTCCGCGTCGCCCAGCTCCCGAAGAAAAAGTTGGTGCGCATGTCCCTTATCTCGTCCCAGGGGTCGTACTCTTCCGCTTTCTCTTTTTCTTCTTCCTCGCCCTTACCCACCTCAATGCCGTGCTTTTCCCGGGCCGCCTTTAGTTCGGGGTCGTCCTTTTCATACCCGAAGATAACGTGCTTCCAGAAAGACTTAAATCCCATAACAACCTTTCCCAATCCTTTATTTTACGCGTATTCCCCGGGCGCGCTCTGCCCCTCGAACTCCGGCTTACCCAGAGCGGTAAAGATAATCGCCGGTATGCCGCACGGGAAAAAGACCAGCGTGCCCGCGATAGCCCCGGCCAGAGCCAGCCCCCAGTTCTTCTTCCTCAGGGCGAAAACGCCGCCGACTATCCCCAGCACGCCCACAAGCGTAAAGCACCCGCCGATAACGGCATATACGGCTATGATAACGTTAAGTGCCGCGTCGGGCGACGGGCCGCCATTATAATAATACATATAGCCATCGGTCATCACGTACGACATTATGATAAGCATGAAGACCATGCCGGCCAGCCATAAAACGCCGAACGCGCCGGAGACAATGGATAGTATCCCGCCGACTCTCGCATTGTTCTGCATCGCGGCACCGCCCTTTCAGTTCGACCTCGCGTGTAAAGTCACTATTATGTTAACACTAAAATTGCCGGCAGACAACCGCCCTTTTTGACATTTCATTCATTAATACGTCATAGTCGGGCTTGACCCGACTATCCAGACCCCGTTTACCCCCCGATGGATTCCCGCTTCCGCGGGAATGACACGCTTATTCGTTTTTGACATTTCATTTTCAGCCCGATATCATAAAAATAGACCATGTCTAAAGACCTCTATCAAAGTTTTATCTCCAGCGACGACACCCTGCGGATTTACGACGGCGAAACGCTGGCATTCAGCTCGAAAAAAGAGCGCCTGCTGCCCCTGATGGAATACATCTCAGCAAACAAATCGGGGGGCGGGGCTTTAGTCGTTTACGACAAAGTCATGGGCAACGGCGCCGCCCTGCTCGCGGTCAAGATAAACGCCGGCGAGGTCTACAGCCCCCTGGGCAGCGAGCTGGCTGTAAAGACGCTGGAAAAGTACGGCATCAAATATCACCTCGATAAAACCGTCCCCTTCATTCAACGCCCGGACGGCCAGGGCATGTGCCCCATGGAAGAGCTATCCATCGGTAAAGACCCGGGGGAGTTCTACCTGGCGCTCAAAGCCCGCATCGAAGCAGGTACATAGCGATTATTTAATAATGTCATTCTCGGGCTTGACCCGGGAATCCAGGCCACCACTCCCCCGCTGGATTCCAGCTTTAGCTGGAATGACGATAAACCATCAATAAACACTCGCGTATATAGAACGAAAGGAGAGCCCTTGGAAAAGATAAGACTCGGCAGGACGGGAATGATGGTAACGCGACTGGGTTTCGGCGGCATTCCCATCCAGAGATGCACGGAAGCGGAGGCCGTGAAAGTCGTGGAGAAATGCCTCGAACTGGGCATCAACTTCCTCGATACCGCCAACGGCTATAGCACCAGCGAGGAGCGCATCGGCAAAGCCGTCAAGGGACGGCGCAAAGACGTTTTCATCGCCACCAAGTCCTTCGCCCATTCGCACGAAGAAATCAAAGAGCACCTCGACCTCAGCCTCAAACGACTCGGCACCGACTATATAGACCTCTACCAGTTCCACCAGGTCGGCGACCCCGCCGCCATGGAAAGAATACTCGACCCCGAAAATGGACTGATGCAGTCCTTCGAGGACGCTAAAAAAGCCGGTAAAATCCTGCACATCGGCGCCACCTCACACAAGCTCGACGTCGCCAAAGAGCTGGTTAAAAGCGAGCGTTTCGAGACCCTCATGTTCCCCTTCAACTTCATCACTTCAGAACCTGCCGACGAACTGCTGCCCCTCTGTAAAAAACACGACGTCGGCTTTATCGACATGAAGCCGATGGCCGGAGGCATGCTGGAAGACCCCGCCGTCGCTTTCAAATACCTCTTCCGGTTCCCGGATATGGTCATCATCCCCGGCATCGAAAAACCACACGAAATCGAGGAAATCGTCCGGATTTACGAAGGCCCCCACGAAATGACCGCAGCCGAAAAGAAAAAGATGCAGCAACTCATTGATGAACTCGGCACCCGCTTCTGCCGCCGCTGCGACTACTGCCAGCCGTGCGAGCAGGAAATACCCATATCCATGCTCATGACCTTCCCCTCCTTCGTCAAGCGCCTCCCGCCCGACTGGTACCTGAAAAATCCCTTCATTCCCAGCATGATGGAAAAAGCCTCCCAGTGCACCCAGTGCGGCGAGTGCGAGGCAAGATGCCCCTACCACCTGCCCATCAGGGAAATGATACAGGAAAGCTATAAACTCTTCGAGGAAGTAAAGGCGAAATACCGGTAACAGGCTTCTTGAATAAATAAAGGGATATAAGTATACTTACGGTATATTTCACGGAAAATACGTTCAGAAAAGGAGATGGCGGTATGGCAAGAGCAGAACTGGAAAAGTACTTAAGAAAAGGCGTCGTGGCGGGGGAAACACCCCACTCCGAGGTTTCCGCGCCGCGCCTGGGACTGCAAAGCAACGAAGGCTTCGGCAACAAGGACTTCTCGATGAGCTGGTGGGCTATCACCGAGCCATTCGAGATGGTAACGGATTGCCACTCCCACGACTTCGACCAGTTTTTGATTTTCGCGGGAGGAGACCTCACCAATATGCCCGACCTGGGCGGGGAGGTCGAATTAACCCTGAGCCTGGACGGTAAAGACCTGGAGAAGTTCGTCATCACCGAGGCCACGATGGTTTACGTACCCGCCGGTTTATATCACTGTCCGCTTAATTTCAAGAAGGTCAACGACCCCAAAAAGCCGATCCTTTTCCACGACCTCTTCTTTTCACCGGAATATAAGAGGAAAGAGTAATTTTTTGACGACAAGCCCGGTCATTGCAATCGGTGCATAATACGGGCATGCGTTGTGAGAGAGCAACTCCGGTGTATACCCGTTATCCATCTTATCAAAGACAAAACGGGTAGTCTAAAGATGCAAATACGCCGTTATCAGGCACAGGACAACGAAGCCGTTAAAGCCCTGCACTACGCCGGACTGGCGCAGTTCGGCGCTACGGTAGACCCGTATTACGACAGCGACCTCGATGATATCGAAGGCATCTATATCAATAACAGCGGCGATTTCCTGGTCGGCACCGAGGATGGTGAAATCGTAGTCATGGGCGCCCTCAAAAAAGTATCGGCAACCCGCGGTGAAATCAAGAGAATCCGCGTGCAACGCAACTGCCAGAGACGCGGCTACGCCCGGTCAATTTTATCAAGGCTTATCGAACTAGCCGGGGAACTGAGATACACGGAACTATGCCTCGATGCCACGGTCGATAACACTCCGGCCCGTCGTCTTTTCGAAAAATGCGGCTTCACGGAGACACGCCGTGGTAAAGTCGGCGGGTATGACCTCGTTTTCTACGGGAAGAAGTTAAATAAGGGAGGTAAATAGCATGGACATATCTATCAAAGAGAAATTCCTGACTCTCTGGAAGAAGTACTTTAATAACGCCGAACTGCCCATCACCTTTTATTATACCGACGAGGAAGGCCGTGCCGAAGCGGCCAAACCAGGTTCGGGGCACGGTTGTATTATCGCGGCGCTGGTAAAAATTCGCGAAGGTCAATCTCTAAGCTTCGATGTCGATGCCGTCGGCTGTCCCGGCGGCAAGAGATACCTCGGTTTTGCCGAAGAAATCATGCCCGACTTCGAATATTTCCTTTCCTGCGGCATACCCGGTAAACTGGAGGGCGAACGCTATAAAAAGTCGCCGGAGATGGTCAAAGAGTTCATGGCGAAGGACATGCCCGTGATGAAAGCCCCCGGTAGGTTCATCGTCTTCAAGAGGTGGGACAAGCTGGAAAAGACAGACAATCCGGAGGTCGTTATCTCCTTCGCCAGAGCGGATGTCCTTTCCGGTCTTTTCACGCTGTCCAGCTTCGATGAAGCGGGGCAGAACATGGTAATCGCCCCGTTCGGCTCCGGCTGCTCCAGTATCGTGCAGTACCCATATCTTGAGGTAAAATTACCAAATCCCAGGGGGGTTATCGGCATGTTTGATGTCTCGGCGCGTCCCTTCGTCCCGGATGATATGTTAACGTTCGCCGCGCCCATGAGCAAATTCACCCGAATGATTGACAACATGGAAGAAAGCTTCCTCATAACGCCCTCTTGGGCCAAGGTGCAGAAAAGGATTGAATAGCCTAAAATTTAACATAGAGGGAACTGCCATGACCAAGATAAGCCTGGTGCGTACCACGGATAGAAACGAAGGCGTTCGTAGGACTGTTGAACTACTCGGCATTAATCCTGTTAAGGGTAAGGCAGTCGTCCTTAAGCCGAATTTCAATACGGCCGACCCCGCCCCCGGTTCCACCCACAACGACACCTTACGCGCCCTGGTTCTAACCCTCAAGGAGATGGGGGCCACGAAAATCACCCTGGCGGAACGCAGCGGACCCGGCGATACCACCCACCACATCATGGAAACCAAGGGAGTCCTGCACATGGCCAAAGAACTGGGCTTCGATATCGTCGACCTTCAGGCGATGGATAAGGACGGGTGGGTTCTGGTCAAGCCCGGGGACAGCCACTGGAAGGACGGCTTCCTTTTCCCCAGGATTTACCGGGAGGCGGAATCAATCGTGCAGACCTGCTGCCTCAAGACACACCAGTTCGGCGGCCACTTTACGCTGTCGTTAAAGTGCTCCGTGGGCATGGTGCCGCCGGGCCTGGGGCCGGGAGGCGACTACCCCTACATGAACGAGCTGCACACTTCGCCCCACCAGCGGCAGATGATTGCCGAAATCAATACGGCTTACTCGCCGGACCTGGTGGTTCTGGACGGGGTAGAGGCGTTCGTCGACGGCGGACCGCATGTCGGAAAGCGGGTAAACGCCGATGTCATGCTGGCGGGCACCGACCGCGTGGCTATAGACGCTGTAGGCGTGGCTATCCTGCGTCTGCTGGGCACCACGCCCGAGGTAAACCGCGGCAAAATCTTCGAGCAGGACCAGATTAAACGGGCGGCGGAACTGGGGCTGGGCGTTACCTCCGCCGACCAGATAGAGCTGGTTACAGGAGATAAAGAGAGCGAGGAATTCGCCGGTAAGGTGAGGGAAGCGCTGGCTAAGGGTTAGTCGTCTCTTATGAAGACTGGACAGTAATAATTGAGGCTGGAGAAACAAGCCTGTGGGATTTCTTGACGTAATAAAACACAGAAAGAGTGTCCGGGAATTTCTGGACACACCGGTAGAAAGAGAAGAGATTTTAACGTGTCTTGAAGCGGCACGTCTTTCCCCTTCAGCCTGCAATTCACAGCCCTGGAAATTCATAATCGTCGATGACAGGCAGTTAAAGGACAATCTGTGCCAGGTTGCTTTTAAGGGTGTCTACTTTATCAACGCTTTCTGCAAAATGGCACCGGTGATTGTTGCCGTTATCTCCGAGAAGTCGAAATTTATCGCCAGAATCGGTGGCATGTTCCGGGGGACTAAATATTACCTCATAGATATCGGGATAGCCTGCGAGCATTTCGTGTTACAGGCCGAAGATTTGGGCCTCGGGACCTGCTGGATAGGCTGGTTTGATGAGCCGGCAGTAAAATCAGTACTTAACGTTCCCCACAACAAGAAAATAGATATCCTGATAGCGCTGGGCTATTATGATAAGAAAAAACTTAAATCCGAACACGACAGGGAACCACTGGAGAAAATTTCGTCCTTTAATTCTTATTAATTCCAGAATCCTCTTATAAAACGCGCGACCCTAATCTCCGTAACTACTCTCCGTAAACCCCTTTGCTTCTCACGGCTCTTTAAGCTAAAATAAGGCGCAAAGGAAACCATACCCATGCTGGCTAAAGTAACAAGCGGGGCTATCGTAGGACTGGACGGGGCTATCGTGGAAGTGGAGGTGGATATCTCGTCCGGTCTGCCCGCATTCACTATCGTCGGCCTGCCGGACGCCGCCGTCCAGGAGGCAAAAGAGCGCGTACGCGCCGCCATACGCAACTCCGGCGGCACCTTCCCCATGAAGCGCATTATCGTTAACCTGGCGCCGGCCGACTTAAAAAAGGCGGGACCCGCCTACGACCTGCCGATAGCCGTCGGCATTCTATTGAGTTCCGAGCAGGTCAGCTCCGATATTTCTGACACCATGCTGCTCGGCGAGCTCTCCCTCGACGGAGGTCTGCGTCACACCAACGGTGTACTGCCCCTGGTAGCCCTCGCCCGCGAGCAGGAAATATCCACCGTTATCGTGCCGGAGGCCGACGCCGGCGAGGCATCCCTTATAAACGGCGTAAAAGTCATCCCGATAGCTTCACTGTCCCAGATGGTCGGTCACCTGCAGGGAGAAAGTATCGTCCCGGAATACAAACCCGAGTCGATACCTGAACGCGAATTCCCGCTGACGAATATCACCGACCTGTCCCATATCAAGGGACAGGAACACGTCAAGCGCGCGCTGGAGGTCGCCGCCGCCGGAGGGCACAACATGATAATGTGCGGACCGCCGGGTAGCGGTAAGACTTTACTGGCCCGCGCCCTGCCCACCATACTGCCGCCGATGACCAACGATGAAGCCCTGGAAGTCACCAAAATTTACAGCGTCAGCGGGCTGCTCCCCTCGGATACCCCGATGGTCAGGCAGCGGCCCTTCCGCTCCCCCCATTACACCATTTCCAACGCAGGACTGGTGGGCGGGGGGGCCTGGCCCAAGCCGGGGGAGATAAGCCTCAGCCACCGCGGCGTCCTCTTCCTCGACGAACTGCCGGAGTTCGGGCATTCGCTGCTGGAAGTCCTGCGCCAGCCCCTCGAGGACAAGGTCGTCACCATCAGTCGCGCCCAGGGGAGGGTCACCTTCCCGTCCAGCTTCATGCTGGTGGGAGCCATGAACCCCTGTCCCTGCGGCTATTACGGCGACCCGTTCCATAAGTGCACCTGCCCGTCCAGCCTGGTTTCCCGCTACCAGAGGCGCATCAGCGGGCCGTTTATCGACCGCGTGGACATCTTCGCCGAAGTGCCGCATATCGATTACGAGAAGCTGACGGACGAACGGCTGGGAGAACCCTCAGCGAAAGTACAGGCCAGGGTTACCGCCGCGCGTGCCCGCCAGCTGGAACGCTTTAAAGGAACGAGATTAACCAGCAACGCCGAGATGACGCCCGCCGAAATACGCGAGTTATGTCATGTAGAGGATGCGGCGCAGAGCCTGCTCCAGGCAGCCATGAAACAACTTTACTTCTCCGCCCGCGCCTTCCACCGCATTCTCAAACTGGCGCTGACTATCGCCGACCTTGAAAGCTCGGATATTATTAAAGCCCACCATGTGGCGGAAGCTATCCAGTACCGACCGCGAAGGACGGAGGACTAGACTCCACCAATCCCCTCCTTGATTCACTTGGCACTTCCCGATTATGTGTGGTATGCTGATTTAAGAGGCAGGAGATACTATGAAATATTTCACAATAAACAAAAAAGTGCTTAAATCCATCTTCGTTATTGCCATGCTGGCGGTCATGCTCATGATGGTTACCTCGTGCGAAGAAATGGGATTTCCATCCGCTACCCCCCAGGAGACTCCGGAACCGGAACCGGCCAAGACGACAAGCTCTACGGTCGTCAATACCAGAGACACCGCGAAACTGGCGGTCTACCAGCACCTGCTCGAACTTACCGGAAGCTACGATGCCAAGATGTACCTCTCCGATTTCTATACTACCTGTGATAACTGGACTGTGCAGTCGGAATATTTTAAAGACGGTACCGGCACCTGGCATGTTGCAGTTGACATGACCACTGCCGAGGAGTGGGCATTTCGCCCCTACTGGCAGCAGGCCAGCTGGCTCGTTTTTAAAGACGGTAAAGTGATACCCTCCAACCTTTTCCGTGCCAACGCGCTGAGAATAGAGGCCGACCTTCTGGCTCTCAGCCCCGGCCCAAAAGTGGATTAGTGCTGAAATCGGATGTTGCCGACTAATATTCCGAAAGGAGTACGAAGAAATGCCTGCAATCGATTATGAAAAAAACCTCGTCAGGAAACCCGTATATGAGGTCGGTGTCCAGGCAGTAGGCAAGCATAAGGGCCACCAGGTACCCTCAATGACATACATGAGCAATTCCCTCGTGCCCGGAAGCAATACCTACGTTGAAATCAGCTGGATATACGACGTTCCAACACCCAACCCGTATGTCTTCGAGCATGCCCATAATTACAACGAGATTGTCCTGCACATCGGCAGCGACCCCGAGAATCCCGAAGCCCTCGGGGGCGAGATGACAATAGATGTCGAGGGGCAGCCTCTTACGTTCGACAGGACGACGGCCCTCTTTCTACCCCGGGGCACCAAGCACGGCCCGCTGACCTGGCAAAAGGTCACCCGTCCCCATATCGAGATGACCATCATGCTGGGCTGCGGCGACTTCGCCAAGGCGATGCCGGGCAGAAATCCCAACGAGTAAACGGCACCCGCATCCAGGCAAGCCGTGTCAACCTGCAAGCGACTACGATGAAACGGAGATACATACCAAAAAGGAGGGTGGGAAAAAGTGGTTGAATTAAAACATGCGAAATACATTGTCACCGACGAAAACATGACATGAAGCTTCCTCAGTACCGTATCGGCGCTTTAGAAGCGCAGAAGAGGCCCGCCAGTCAATCCACCCGTGTGATGTGGCTGGATGATGAGGTTGTACCCGGCGCCTTCTATACGGAATGCGTCTGGTTCATGCCGGGGATGGGGTCCGAGCAGGTCAAAGTTGAAGCTCATGCCCACTCTTTTAGTGAAGTCGTCTCATTCTTCGGAACCAACTATGATGACCTGCATGATTTAGGTGGTGAAGTCGAGTTATGGCTGGAAGACGAGAAAATCATCATGACCAGGAGTTTCCTGGCATTTATACCGGCCGGGATGAAGCACTGCCCGCTGATTATCAGGAGAGTGGACAGGCCCATTTTTCACTTCACGGTTGGAACCGGGAAAGAATACGGTTAAATAATACGAGACATTTACCTTGAATTCGCATCACCAAATAACAACGAAAGGAAAATGCAATCGATGGGAAAATACGGAAAGTATATCTGCACGGAACTCAAGTCAGACATCCAGTTACCCGGATACAGGGCAGGTGAAAGAGAAATGCTCGGGCAGGGACTGCTGGACGGCAAACGCAGGTTCATGGAGCATGTCGTCTGGATGGACAGCACTGTGCTTCCGGGCGCCTTCTATGCCGAAGGAGTCTGGTTCTGGCCACAGGCGAGGGAGAACATGCCGATAAGAAAGCTGACCCCCGAAGAAGCAAAGAAAAACCCGGTTCTCGCCCCCCACTCCCACGCCTTCCCGGAGCTGCTCTCCTATTTCGGGACCAACACGGACGACCCGAGCGACCTCGGAGGCGTCATCGAGTTCTGGCTGGAGGATGAGCAATTCATCATGGAAAAGAGCTTCGTAGTCTACATCCCGGAAAACGTCAGGCACTGCCCCCTCAAGACGCTGAGAATAGACAGGCCCATGTTCCACTTCACCATGGGCCCGGGCCAGATGTACCGCTAACGGTATTATCCCTCGACATGATTAAATAAATAACGATTAAAGAGGAAAAGAGAAATGGCAGAAAAGAAATACGCTAAGAATTTCATTACCGCGGATAAACCAGGCCTGAAGCTCCCGGAATACCGCCACGATCAGGACTTCACCAAGCGGGTGACACATATTGACGCCGATACCGTGCCCGGCGCCAAATTCTACAATGAGTCCATGTGGATAGTGCCGGGAGATACTTCCAAGGGAGAGAAGGTGCTGGCGGACTCCCATACCCATACCTGGGGACAGCTCCTCTGCATGTACGTATATAACTACGACGATATTAAAGATTTAGGAGCCGAAGTAGAATTCACCATAGACGGTGAAAAACACGTCATTACGGAGAGCTTTTCGGCGTTTATTCCGGCGGGCATACAGCATGGCCCCTTAATAATCAGAAACGCGACCAAACCTATTTTCGTCTTCTCATCGGGGTCTACCGAAAAGTACGAATAAAAGGAAAAGAACGATGGCAAAATCTAAATACGGCAAATATATCATCACCGAGCTCAAGCAGCCTAAGGTGGAAGCCGAATGGAGTCCGCCGATATCTACCGCCGGGAAGAATAAAGGCGGACGTGTCCTGTACCTGGATAGCGATGTCGCGCCGGGAGCCTTTTACATGGAATGCGTCTGGGTAATGCCCCGTCGGGCGGGTACCGTACCGGGCGGTGAGGCCGGCAGGAGCGTCGGCACGGAGCCGCATACGCATGATTATGACGAGGTTATTGCCTTCATCGGCACCGACCTTAACGACCCGTATGATCTGGGTGCCGAGGTGGAGCTATGGCTGGATGATGAAAAGCACATCATCACCAAGAGCTGTCTCGTATATATCCCGGCGGGACTCAAGCACTGTCCGCTGACGTTCCTGAGAGTGGACCGTCCGGTGTTTCACTATACCACCGGACCCGCCAAGATGTATTTTTGATAAATTCACCGGTTAAGAGAAGGAGAGCACACATGGGCGGCTCTAAATACGAAAAGTACATTATTTACAAGCCGAAACCCGATAGAAAACCCCCCGAAGACATGGTACTGCCTCCGGATTTAAATGAATTCATGACTACGGTAACGTATATTGACGATGAGTACGTGAAAGGGACCTTCGTCGTGGACTGCTGCTGGTTCTGGAAAGGGTCAGATTCCGGACCGCAAGCCCATACGCATGATTGGGATGAAGTACTGGCATTTTACGGTAGCAACCCGGAAGACCCCTTTGATTTATGCGGAGAAGTCGAGATGTGGATGGATGACGAAAAATATATACTCACTAAAAGTTGTGTCGTGTTCGTACCGGCGGGACTGAAGCATTGCCCGCTAATCATGCGGAAGGTGGACAGGCCAATATTCCATTTCGGCATAGGGATGACAGGTACGTACCAGAAAAGAGTATAAAGCATTGCGGTGCTTTTATTAGACGTGGATTGTGCCCTGTATCTATCCGCTGCGGTGATACTCCGCCGGGCTTATGACAGAAGCCAGAAGATAACACCCGTTATCAGCATCAATACTCCCAGGGCAATGGCTATCCAGCCGCCAACCTTTACTGCCCCGGGCTGCGGTCGCTCCGGCCAGTGTGACACATACTCCCTGACGTCGGTACGGCTGGTCAGCGCGTCGTAGTATTTCTTTTCCTCGTACCTGCCCCAGACAATCCCCATAATACCCAAGACGATGAATATCCCGCCTACTATTAACAGTATATACCAGTCACCTTGAGGCATTTACGGCCGACTCCTGAATTTGGAGTATCAGTGCTAAAACTATATGCCATCGGCGCGGAATTTGCAAACAGGCGGGCTGTCCGCAAACTTTACCCGCCTGTCTATATCCGAATGATTTCTATTTTACTTCAACAGTGGCGCCGGCTGCTTCCAGTTTCTGCTTGGCGTTAGCGGCTTCTTCCTTGCCGATACCCTCTTTAACGTTCTGGGGTGCGCCTTCCACCAGGTCTTTCGATTCCTTCAGTCCCAGCGTAGTCAGCTCACGAACGGCCTTGATGACATTAATCTTGTTGGCGCCGATTTCTTTAAGAATCACCGTAAATTCCGTCTGCTCCTCGGTCTCGGCAGCAGCCTCAGCCGCTGCCGGTGCTGCAGCTACGGCTACCGGTGCCGCGGCGCTTACACCGAACTCCGTCTCCAGGGCTTTCACCATTTCCGCCAGCTCCAGCACGGACATCTTCTTAATAGCCGTCATTATATCTTCGATGGCTTTCGAAGATACCTTGGGCTTCTCCGCCTTGGGCTTCTTAGCCTCTTCTTTTACCGGGGCGGGCTGTTCAGCCTTCGGTTCTTCCTTAGCCGGCTTTTCGGCTTTCTTCTCTTCCGCAGCGGGTTTTTCAGCCTTCGGCTCTTCGGCAGCGGGTTCTTCGGCCTTCGGTTCTTCCGGTGCCGGTTCTTCTGCTTTCGGTTCTTCCGGTGCAGGCTCTTCAGCTTCAGGCTCTTCCGGGGCAGGCTCTTCTGCTTTCGGCTCTTCCGGTGCCGGTTCTTCTACCGCAGCTTCTTCTTTCTTCTCTTCTTCTGCCATTTTACTCTCCCTCCAGTTGTTGAATTCTAGCCTGCAGCACTCCCATAATGCCTCTGATAGGGCCCGCAAGCACATTTACCAGTCCGTAGATTGGACTCTGCATTCCAGCCAGTACCTGGCTTATTAACACTTCCCGCGACGGCAGTCTGGCCAGCGATTCCACGTCTTTGGGACCTAAGATTCTATCTTCAAAAAAGCCTCCCTTGATACTGAGGATTGACTTTGTAGTGCGGATATAATCGGTTAAAACCTTCGCCGGTTCGGGTATCTCGCCATAGCCGAAAACCACCGCCACGGGACCTGTAAAGGATTCGGCTAACTCTTCAATACCGGCATTTTTCACGGCGAATCGTGCCAGCGAGTTCTTAACTACCCTGTATTCGATACCCGCCTCTCTGAGCTTGCGACGTAAATCGGTCATCTCACCGGTAGTCAGACCCCGATAGTCCGTCAGGATACCGACATTACACCTGGCGAATGTCTCCTGCAGGCTCTCGACAATCTTTTCCTTCTTTTCCGTTGCCATTCTCATACCTCCTGCAATACCGCCGTACTTCCCGATAACCAGTCCCGAGTAAAGAGAAAGCCCCTGTGCCTGCTGCACAAGGACTCAACTATCTATACTTAATCGGTATAGTATCTGTTCATCCTCGGCAGGCATAGCATTAAGCCGTAAGGCACCCGCTGTCTCAGGACTCTATATTCAATTGTCTATCTATTCTAGCACAACCCTACGTATTCGTAAAGCTAGCTGGCGGTTAAAGTCAGTGCGGTGGAAAGGTCCAGCTTGATACCCGGCCCCATGGTGGTGGTAATATAGGCGCTCTTGACATACTGTCCCTTGGCGCCGCTGGGCCTGGCCTTAACCACGGCTTCCATGACCGCGGTCAAATTATCCATTAACATCTTTTCTTCAAAGCTGACCTTGCCCAGAGACACATGGATAATGGCCGTCCTGTCCAGTTTATATTCCACTCTACCCTTGCGGGCATCCTCGATTACCCTGGGCAAATCATTCATGGGGGCGACTGTCCCGGACTTGGGATTGGGCATCAGGCCCCGCCTGCCCAGGATTTTACCCAGTTTACCCACCTTGCCCATCATCTCGGGGATGGCAATGGCGGTATCGAAATCAATCCAGCCGCCTTCAATCTTCTTGATAAGGTCGTCACTGCCGATAAAATCGGCTCCGGCGCCCTCGGCTATCTTTTCCGCCTCGCCCTCGGCGAAGACCAGGATACGCACCTTCTTACCCAGACCATGAGGTAACAGGGCTATCCCCCTGACCTGCTGCTGGGCATTACGCGGGTCCAGTCCCATCCGCAGGTGAAGCTCTACGGTCTCATCGAATTTGGCCTGGGCTGATTTCTTAGCCATCTCGATTGCTTCCTGCGGTTGATAGGCCGTTGTGCTCTCAATCTGTGCGGCTGCTTCCTGATATTTCTTGCCGTGTCTTACCATGTCATTCCACCTTTATGCCCATACTACGGGCAGTCCCTTCGATAATCCTCTCGGCGGCTTCAATGCTGTTGGCATTCAGGTCTCTGGCTTTAAGCTCGGCGATTTCACGGACCTGTTGCCTGGAGAGCGTACCGGCTTCTTCATGCCCCGCCTGGCCACCGGCTTTTTCGAGACCCAGGGCTTTCTTGACTAAATCCGATGTCGGCGGCGTCTTGGTAATGAAGGTATACGTCCTGTCTTCGTAAACGGTTATCTCTACCGGTATAATGGAGCCGGCCTGCCTGGACGTACGGTCGTTATACTCCTTGCAAAAACCCATGATATTAAGTCCGTGCTGACCCAGGGCCGGACCCACCGGCGGCGCCGGGTTTGCCTGCCCGGCCTGAATCTGTAGTTTAATGATTGTTTTTACCTTTTTAGCCATGTTGTATCTCCGGAAACATCACAATTTGTCTATCTGCAACAAGTCAAGCTCCACCGGCGTTTCCTGACCGAATAAGGAGAGAAGCACCTTGACTTTGCCTTTTTCCATGTTTATTTCATCGACGATTCCCACGAAATCTATAAACGGGCCGTCAGTAACCCTGACGCTCTGCCCTTTGCGGAAACCGACCTTGACCTTGGGAGTCTCAGACGACATCTGCTTTAAAATCTCACCGACCTCTTTTTCCTCAAGCGGCGTCGGTGTATTACCGCTGCCGACAAAACCGGTTACTCCCGGAGTATTCCGAACGACACTCCAGCTGTTTTCATCCATCCTCATCTCGACGAGAACATAACCGGGCAGTATTTTCTTAGTTACCGTGCGGCGGCGTCCGCCCCTGACTTCTATCTCATCCTCGGTGGGTATCACCACCTGAGTAATTTCATTCCCGGAGTCCATAAACTTGATACGCTGCTCCAGGTTCTTTTTAACCCGCTCTTCATGCCCTGAATAGGTATGTATCACGTACCAGTTCTTGTCATTATCCGCCACAAATAACCTCACTACCTGATATTTTGGAAAAAATAACGACTGTCCCGTACATCAGACGACCTCGATTCAATCCGGGAGACAATCTTTTATCCACCCACGAATACTCTGTTCACGAGCTCGGTGAAACCGAAATCAAAAACTCCCAGAAAGATACCCGCGATAATGGTAATAATCAGCACCAGCACCGATAAGTATACGATCTCTCTCCTGGTGAGCCAGACTACCTTTTTCAGTTCATTGATAATCTCGCTAACGTAATTGAAAAGCCTGAATCTTCTTCGCTTGGTCGTAATCTGATGCGTCATTGCCGGTTACTTCCACTTAGCCTCAGCGTCTGGCTACTTTGCCTCCCGATGCAGTCGATGTGCGCGGCAGCGGGGACAATACTTGTTAAGCTCTAAACGCTGCGTATCGTTTCTCCTGTTTTTCGTTGTCGTATAGGTCCGCTCCTTGCACTCGGTACAGGCAAGGTAAATCACACCCCGTGCTTCCGCTTTCTTGGCCATAATTTACTCCAGAATCTTGGTAAAGGTGCCAGCACCTACCGTCCTACCTCCTTCACGAATAGCAAAACGTAGGCCCTCTTCCAGAGCGACCGGGTAGATGAGTTTAATCTTCATGTTGATGTTGTCACCGGGCATAACCATCTCTACGCCTTCCGGCAATTCGATAGTGCCGGTGACGTCGGTAGTCCTGATATAGAACTGAGGCTTGTACCCGTTAAAGAACGGCGTATGCCGGCCGCCCTCATCCTTGGTTAAAACGTAGACCTGCCCCTCGGCGTAGGTATGGGGTTTGATAGTGCCCGGAGCCGCCAGCACCTGCCCGCGCTCGATGTCTTCACGCTCGACGCCCCTGAGAAGGGCACCGACGGCATCACCCGCCTCGGCCTGGTCCAGTGTCTTATGGAACATTTCCAGACCGGTAATAACGACCTTGCGGGGTTCATGATGCAGGCCGACAATCTCAACATCGTCGCCGACTTTTACCGTACCGCGTTCAACCCTGCCCGTGGGCACGGTGCCCCGCCCTTTGATGCTGAAAACGTCCTCGACGTGCATCAGGAACGGCTGGTCCTTGGGACGCTCCGGTACCGGGATATAAGCATCGACGGCATCCATGAGCTTCAGGATACCGCCGCACCATTCGCATTCCGGCTTGCCGCAGCCGCACTCCAGGGCTTTAATAGCGCTGACACGTTGAATCGGGATATCATCGCCGGGGAACTCGTATTTATTCAGCAGCTCCCTTACCTCCATTTCCACCAGATCCAGGAGCTCTTCGTCATCCATCATGTCCACCTTGTTGAGGGCGACGAC
This sequence comes from Dehalococcoidales bacterium, assembly GCA_030606585.1. Classification (GTDB taxonomy): domain Bacteria; phylum Chloroflexota; class Dehalococcoidia; order Dehalococcoidales; family RBG-16-60-22; genus JAFGPF01. The sequence goes on from JAUWGD010000011.1 coordinate 17,654, forward strand.
GATATAGGGAACCTGCACCTGGCGCGCCAGCAGGACGTGCTCTCTGGTCTGTGGCATGGGCCCGTCCGGGGCGCTCACTACCAGTATAGCCCCGTCCATCTGGGCGGCGCCGGTAATCATATTTTTAATAAAGTCGGCGTGACCGGGACAGTCGATATGAGCATAATGCCTTTTGTTCGTTTCATATTCGATATGGGCAATAGCAATGGTCAGACCCCTCGCCTTCTCTTCCGGAGCATTATCAATACTCTCGAAAGTACGAAAGCCGGTGGAACCGAACTTGGATAGTACCAGCGTTATCGCCGAGGTGAGAGTCGTCTTTCCATGGTCAACGTGACCGATAGTGCCCACGTTTACATGTGGTTTTGTCCTGTCAAATTTCTGTTTTGCCATTTCAACCTCCCTTTATTCCGAGCCCACAATCGGATTCGAACCGATGACCCCATTCTTACCAAGAATGTGCTCTACCGACTGAGCTATGTGGGCATCGGTATTATTATACAGATATTTATGACTATTTGTCTATACTTGTTATATTTTTTGGACTTACATTATGGTGGAGGGGGCAGGATTCGAACCTGCGTAGCCCTTAGGGCGGCAGATTTACAGTCTGCTCCGATTAACCACTCCGGCACCCCTCCCGACACAGTCCACCACTTTAAACCCAGCCCGAGGAGGGATTCGAACCCATCAGCCTACCGATTACAAGTCGGTTGCGCTTCCATTGCGCCACTCGGGCATAAATCTCAACAAAATAAATAAAAGGGTAACCTAAATATTATAAGAACGGCAAGCGTAAAAGTCAAGCTGAGCGATGTATGCCGTGCCTGCGCTAACGGTAAACGATATAGCGCAACTTTCTCCTGAAGAAATACCCGGCGACAAGCCCCACTGCCAGTCCACCCATGTGGGCCTCCCAGGCTACCCCGGGGATAAATGACCAGAGAACAAAAAACACGAGAACGACAACCCAGAGAGGCATAGGGATAAAAAAGTACAAGCGAACCGTTAACCTGGGCACCAGCACCACCAGAACGCCGGCTATGGCATAGACTGCCCCGGAGGCACCAACAGCTACGGACAGCGCATCTCCCAGCAGCAGGTACAGTGCATTACCTATAATACCGCCAACAAAGTAGACGAGGAGAAACCTGCCACTCCCTATCAGTCGATGTAAAAAAGAGCCGAAAAAATAAAGGGTTATCATATTACCGAAGATATGTCCGAAACCAGCATGTATGAACATATTGGTGATTATAGTCCATGGTCGTTCCAAAAAGTAATACGGTATTAATCCCAGGTAATAGGTAAACCTATCACTGATAACTTCATGATACTCACCGAAAGGATACCGTCCCTCGCCGGAAACAAGCATGGCCACGAAAAACATCAGATTGGTAATGATTATTATCCATACGGGACTCAGACCGAAACCACCATTTTCCCTGGGGGCCCTCGCCGGGGGAGGAGAAGGCCTCATATAATCTCTATCGCTTAATGGCAATTATCAACTCCATAACAGATATCTCTATACTCATTATAACAGCTTTCAGAGGGCGTTAGTAGCTTGGCAGGCTTGACTTCAAAGCAGGAAAAAGCGATAATATTTAGGATTCCGTATCAGTATTCCCGAGTAGCTCAGTGGTAGAGCGGGCGGCTGTTAACCGCTTGGCCGTTGGTTCGAATCCAACCTCGGGAGCCAGATTCTGCCCTCTCTTCGTTTATCAGCAACGGATAAAGGTGGTAAAAATGGAAGAACAATCCGAGCAACAAAAATTCGCCGTTTTAATAGACGGAGACAATGCCCAGGCGTCCATCCTCGCACAGGTCCTCGCTGAAGTCAGCAAATTTGGCTTGATTACAATCAAACGCATATATGGTGACTGGACCACAAACACCATGAACCAATGGAAGGAATCGCTCCACAAGCACGCTATTCAACCCATGCAACAGTTCAGGTATACCGTCGGGAAGAACGCTACCGATAGCATGATGATAATAGACGCAATGGACTTGTTGCACAATAACGACCTGCAAGGATTCTGCATTGTCTCCAGCGACAGTGACTACACGCGGCTAGCGACCAGAATCAGAGAGGAAGGGATTTTTATAATTGGCGTGGGGGAGAAGAAGACACCGGAGGCTTTCGTGAATGCGTGTAACCAGTTCATATACTGTGAGAACCTTGCTGTTACCCAAAAGCCGAAAAAGAAGGCGAGGAGAAAGAAGAAGAAAGAAGAGGAACAGGAAACCAACGCCCCCCTTCCGCTTCTCATCCAAGGTTTCGAGACGGCTGCAAAAGAGGAGGAATGGACTTATCTGGCAACGATGGGTAATAGCCTTCGCCAGCTAGATTCAGCATTCGACCCTCGGTCCTATGGTCACCAGAAGCTACAATCGCTACTGAAGGATTACCCAGAAACATTCGTACTCAAGCAAGACAGGTCTAAAAAGCCGCCAGTGATTACTGTAGCACTAAAGCCCCAACACGGCAGGGGTTAATTCACAGGTGACCGACCTCATATTCATTATAGGGTCCTGTAACCGCTAGGTTGATGGTTCGAATCCACCTCGGGGAGCCAGATTATGCCCTCCTACCATCGGTGTCTTTTCTTCTTCAGTTATAATTCAACGGGTATGTGTCCCGTAGGCGATGTGCGTCCCGCCTTCAGGATACTCGAATTTCTTAGCCGCTATCTTTACTATCTCGCGTCCGAGGTCGCCGGTCGCCTTCATGCACTTCTCAAGGTCTTTGACGTCGCCTTTACCGCCCCCGTAAGCCGCGATAAAGCTGGCCGGCAGCATCCGGCGCGTAATCATGTAAAAATACAGGTCCTTCACGGTATCGGCGAGTCCGAAGCTGCCAGCCACGGCTATTACCCCTCCGACCTTGTTGGCCAGGCGTCCTCCCAGCGCAAGCGTCCGGTCAATAACCATTTTACCCTGCCCCGTCATGTTATAGAAATATACCGGCGTGCCGTAGATAATGCCGTCGGCTTCAAGCATTTTGGTATAGAGTTCCTGCATGTCGTCCTTGATATGGCACTCGCCCGCCTTCCGGCAGCCCCAACAGCCGTCGCAGGGCTTGATATCCTTACCGGCGATTGAATAGAGCTCCGTTTCAGCCCCTTCCTGTTGAGCGCCGCTGAGCGCCTCGTTCAGTAATATTACCGTGTTTCCGTCTTTCCGCGGACTTAAAGAAAGACCCAGAATTTTCATGTATTGCCTCCTGTTTTCAGATATTTTACGTTGCCATATTATAGCATCGATAGAGCGCGGCGGGAAATAAAAAGCACAGATATAAACCTGTGCTCTGGTAAGTTCAAACTATTAAATGCCTTAAAGTTTAATTTCAGTAAGTTTGGGACTGACGATTAATTTCGGCTCGGTTACCGACTGTACGTCCTCGGCGGTCAGGCCGGGAGCTACTTCTTTCAGTAAAAGACCCTTTTTTGTAACCTCTATAACCGCCAGGTCGGTAACGATGAGGTCTACCACCCTCTGCGCCGTCAATGGATAGGAACACTCCTTGACAAGCTTGTACTGGCCGTCGTTGGTGATATGCATCATGGCGATAATAACTTTTTTGGCGCCGACAGCCAGGTCCATAGAACCACCGATATTACCGATATCCTCCGGCAGTCCCCTGCCCGGGTTCTGCCAGCCCGCCAGGTCGCCCTTCTCCGAGACCTGCAGAGCGCCTAAAACGGCCACATCCATGTAACCGCCCCGTATCATGGCGAATGATTCATTCTCCGAGAAATAG
>JAUWGD010000153.1 GCA_030606585.1 Dehalococcoidales bacterium
CTGGTCAATTCCACTTTGGGCATACCGGAGCGTGCCGGGAACTTCTTATGATAATCGGCAAGCACCGCCACGGCTTTATCGGCCAGCTTTTCCCAGCCGACCGCCGTGAAAAGCAATTGCTGCTTGCCTTCGCCCATGGCAACCAAGCTTCCTTCCCGGACAAGCGATTCTATAGCCGACCCGGCCTCAGCGGCGGGGAGATTGCTCTGGGCAACCAGGGCGGCAAGCTCCAGCGGCTGCTTCGTCTCCAGCAGGGCCGTGATTACCTCCCCGGTAGTGCCTCCTTCCCTCGCCTCCAGGTTCTTAATAACATCGGGTCGCAGTCGCCGCAGACGTTTGGCCTGAGCATCGACAATACCACCACCGCCCAGCGTTTCCATGGGCGAGCGGATAATATAGCGGTCGCCCTTGATGGCGGCCACCGGCCTGTCCAGCGTCAGCTGCGCCCAGGTAGAGTCTCCCGGCTTAAGCTCATCGCCTTCCAGCAGGCGGACTTTAGCCATCGTTTCCGCCGACCCGGTATGAAAGCTGACCGTGGTGCCGTGCCGTATGGGACGCGGTAAATAAGAAATAAGGCTGAGCTTGACCGTTACCATCCGGGTGGACTTCAACCAGCCGGGCCTGGTAACAACGTCGCCGCGCTGCAACTGGGAAGTATTAACCCCGACGAGGTTCGCCGCCACGCGACTCCCCGGGGTGGCGGTATCGATTTTCGATTTATGGGTCTGTAAGCCGCGGAGTCGGGATTTAAGCCCGGAGGGGGCAATCTCCACCTCCTGCCCCACCGAAAGATTGCCGTCGACCAGAGTGCCGGTAACCACCGTGCCGGAGCCGGACATGGTAAAAATCCTGTCCACGGGGAGGCGGGGACGGGCCAAATCTTGCCTGGGCTCGGTGGTATCCAGCAGCTTATCGATTTCAGCTACCAGTTCCGGCAGGCCTTCGCCGGTTAAAGCCGACACGGCTAAAATGGAAGCACCGGCGATAGACGTATCGGCGATTATCTCCTCGACTTCCATCCTGACCAGGCTCAGTAGCTCATCGTCCACCAGGTCTTTCTTGGTGATAACGACAATGCCTCGCTTCACGCCGATTAAGTCCAGGATGGCCAGGTGCTCACGGGTCTGGGGCATTACGCCTTCGTTGGCGGCGACGATAAGCAGGGCAAGGTCGATACCGCCGACGCCCGCCAGCATGTTCTTGACGAAGCGCTCGTGACCGGGCACGTCGACGATACCCACCTCACATCCACCCGGCAGCTTCAGCCAGGCAAACCCGAGATCGATGGTCATACCCCGCTCCTTCTCCTCACGGAGGCGGTCGGGGTCTATCCCGGTGAGGGCTTTAACCAGAACCGATTTGCCGTGGTCGATGTGACCAGCCGTACCCAGTACAAACATGATAACTTTCCATCAAGAATCGTCATTCCCGCGAAAGCGGGAATCCAGTATCTAATTTAGCCAGTCCACCTCACCTGGATTCCGTATCAAGTACGGAATGACAAATTCTTTGATTTTTTATCTGATGGTCTCTCGAAGCGAATTAATAACAATTTCGTCTTCTTCCGGGAGCACCGTGCGCGGGTCGAGGAGGAGCACGTCTTTATCGATACGCCCGATAACCGGCACATCCCCAAGGCGGAGTTTCCGGCCGATTGCCTGAGCGGAGTTCTTACCGCTGCCGCTGATAGCCACCAGACTGGTCGGCAGGCTTCCGCCGGGCAGGCTGCCCCCGCCTACCATGGTCTCCCCCGGCACCACCTTTGCCATGCCACCGAGAGCTTTCTCCCAGAGCGCCGCCCGCCGCTCGATATCTTTTATTGGGGCGGCAATCATACGCCACACGGGGATTTTAGTCGCGGCTTCTTCCTTCAGATAGTGAAGAAGGGTGACCGCCAGGCCGGCGAGTCGCGTTTTATCAATACGCACGGCGCGAGCCAGCGGGTGTCTCCTGAGTTTATCCACGTATTCTTTAGCACCGACGATAATGCCCGCCTGCGGTCCGCCCACGAGCTTATCGCCGGAGAAAAAGGTCAGCGCGGCACCGGCGCGTACGCTCTGCTGGACCATTGGCTCCGGGGCGAGACCGTATACCGTCGTGTCCAGAAAGCAGCCGCTGCCCAGGTCGTCCAGAACAAGGATGTTATTCTTTTTGCCAATCTCTATAAGTTCTTCAAGGGTGACTTCACTGGTAAAGCCCACCAGCTGGAAATTACTGGAGTGCACACGCATCAGGGCAACCGTACGCCCGGTAATTGCCTCCTCGAAGTCGCGGGCATAGGTGCAGTTGGTCGTCCCCACCTCGACGAGTTTAGCGCCGCTCTGGCGCATGACGTCGGGGATTCTAAAACCGCCGCCGATTTCCACCGCCTGCCCCCGGGAGACGATTACCTCCTTACGCCGGGCCAGAGCCGTCAGTCCCAGCAGCACCGCCGCCGCATTGTTATTGACGACCAGCGCCGCCTCGGCGCCGGTCAGCCGGCACAGCAGCCCCTCGACATGAACGTGACGCGACCCCCTGACGCCGCTTTCCAGCTTAAACTCAAGATTGGAATAGCCTTCACTGACCGCCTTCATGGTCGCCAGCGCTTCCTGGCTGAGGGGAGCGCGGCCGAGGTTGGTGTGCAGTATCACACCGGAGGCATTGACCACCCTCATGAGAGTCGGTCTTCCCAGGGCTTCCAGCTCGTTCAACACCGAGGCTACTATATCGTCCAGCGAAGCACACGGCTTCCCGGCCGCTACGGACAGTCGCTCACTCTCAAGCTGCTGCCGGATAACGCTTACCAGAAGGTCGTGCGGGTATCTCCCGGCGAGTCGGGTAATTCGCTCGTGGTAAAGAACCTTATCCACGCCGGGCAGCTGCCGGAAATCCTTCTCCATAGGCATTATTCTACACAATAAATGATGATACTTCAAAGTTGACAGGAATTTTGATTGGTGATAAACTGAACAAAGTTTACTATTTTGGTCAACAATGGAGACAGGATATTGAAACTTTCGACGAGAGCCCGCTACGGGACCAGGGCGCTCCTGGACCTGGCCCGGCACGAAGGAGAAAAACCGGTACAGCTGAAAGAAATCGCCGGCCGGCAGAATATTTCGCTGCACTACCTGGAGCACATCATCGCCCCGCTGGTGAGGGCCGGAATCATCCGGAGCACACGCGGAGCCCGCGGCGGACTGCAGCTTACCAGACAACCGAAAGATGTCAGGCTCAGTGAGGTAATTCAACTCCTCGAAGGCACCATAAGCCCGGTGGACTGTATCGGCAACCCGGAAAGCTGCGAACGAGCCGACACCTGCGTTACCCGCGATATCTGGTGTGAGATGAAAAAGGCTATCGATGCCACGCTGGACTCCGTGACCCTGCAGGACCTGGTGGAAAAACAGGAGCGGAAAGAAGCACCGCTAAAGCAGAACGCCTGACAAATAGGGTATAATCAATGTAGAAACGAGACAATAACGACTCCATTACCATTTTCAAAAAGGAAACTTTTAAGTGTTTAATAACCTGAGAGAAGACATTAAAACGGTATTCGCCAAAGACCCGGCCGCCAGAAGCGTGCTCGAAGCCCTCTTCTGCTACCCCGGCCTGCATGCCCTGTGGGCGCACCGGGTGGCGCATTACCTGTGGCGACATAAGCTGTATTTTATAGCGCGCTTTATCTCCCATATCAGCCGCTTTTTTACGGGGATTGAAATTCACCCCGGAGCCACCATCGGCCGCCGGTGCTTCATCGACCACGGTTCCGGAGTGGTTATCGGGGAGACTACCGAGATAGGCGACGATGTCCTGCTGTACCAGGGAGTGGTACTGGGCGGAACGACCCTGGAAAAGAAGAAACGGCACCCTACCCTTGGCAACGGCGTCGAGATGGGGAGCGGGGCGATAGCGCTGGGACCCATTACGATTGGCGACGGGGCCAGGATAGGCTCAAGCTCGGTAGTGATAAAGTCGGTACCGCCGGGAGTTACGGTCGTGGGTATCCCCGGCAGAGTGGTTACCAAACG
>JAUWGD010000017.1 GCA_030606585.1 Dehalococcoidales bacterium
GCGTGAAGTTAACTACCCGGTTAGATAAATTAGAAAGGTTCAACGATCGACTATCTGGCTGGTTTGAGCGGATAGGGATTGCCGGGCTTCTCCTGATAGTGCTTATCACCACTGTTGACGTGGTTGGCGGAAAAATGTTTACCTGGCGGCTCCTCGGTGCGCTTGATGTTGTTATGGTTTCCCAGATTATAGCTATTGCGTTTGCCAACGCTATCGCGTTGATTGTGGGCCGACATGTCCGGGTAGAGTTTGTTGTTACCAGGCTCCCACAGCGTGCTCAAGCGGTTATCGATAGCATTGTTAACTTTTTAGGGCTGGGCCTCTTTATCTTGATTATCTGGCGCCTTATCGTATTAGGTTACTCCTTTCAATCCTCGGGAGAGACCACGGCGACAATTTATATACCCCTTTATCCTTTTGCTTACGCGATTGCCCTTGCCAGTATTCCCGTTTGTCTGGTGTTTTTAACGGGGCTGTTGAAATCATTAGCCATGGTGAGAAAAAGATGAGCCCAGCTGTCACCGGCATTGCCGGCATCGTCGCTCTTGTCCTCCTCTTTCTCCTCAGGATGCCGGTTGCTTTCACCATGGCCCTGGTCGGGCTTGCTGGCTTTATGTACCTGTCAGGCCCGCAGGCGGCATTTGGCCTTCTCTCCCGGGATATCTTCGACCAATTATCTTCTTACCCGCTATCCGTTATTCCGATGTTCATCCTCATGGGTTCTTTCGCTTTTGCTTCGGGAATCAGCCGGAGACTTTACGATACGGCTTATACCTGGGTAGGGCAGTTTCGCGGCGGTCTGACCATGGCTACCGTGCTTGCCTGCTCCGGTTTTTCCGCCATATGCGGTTCAACGGCAGCGACAGCGGCGACGATGGGCAAGGTAGCGCTTCCCGAGATGAAAAGGTATCACTACGATGATACCCTAGCCACCGGTACTGTCGCCGCCGCCGGTACGCTGGGTATTCTTATCCCCCCGAGTACCGTCCTTATTGTCTACGGGCTGTTAATAGAGGAGTCTATAGGCAAACTGTTTGTCGCCGGGATACTGCCGGGGATACTTCTCAGTATATTTTTTGTCCTGACCGTCTTTTTTATTTGCCTGCGCAATCCTGCCCTCGGTCCCCCGGGAGTACCAACCACGTGGAGAGCCAAGCTAAGAGCGTCTACAGGGGTTATTGAGACGGGAGTTTTGTTCGCTCTGGCCATCGGGGGTTTATTTCTCGGCTGGTTCAGCCCCACTCAGGCAGGGGCGATTGGAGCCATCGGTGCTCTAATCATCGGTCTGGCAAGGCGAGAGCTTAGCTGGCGAAGTTTTGTGGAAGCCAGTAAGGACGGCTTGCGAACATCCTGTATGGTGATATTCATTGTTGCCGGGGCTACCATCTTCGGTCATTTCATGGCCATATCCAGGATACCTTTCTTGCTGGTTGAATGGATAGAGGGGCTCCCTCTACCGACGATGGGCATTGTTGGGGTAATCGTCCTTATATTTTTCATAGGTGGCTTCTTTATGGATGCCATGGCTCTCATCATTCTCCTCATCCCCATTATCTTCCCATTACTTACCTCCCTTGGTGTTGACCTGATATGGTTCGGGGTGATAGTAGTCCTGGTGGGCGAGATGGGTGTAATCACGCCGCCGGTAGGGGTAAATGTCTTTGTAATTAAAGGAATTGCCCCGGATATACCCATTGAGACTATCTTTAAGGGGATATTTCCCTTCCTTGGCGCATTGATTATTTGTACGATTATACTAATAGCCTTTCCCCAGATTGCCACTTTCCTGCCGAGTTACATCACCTATTAAACCCCGGCTATTTTACGGCGTTACCCAATCGGGAACGTCATCACTTTACGCTGCACTACGTTTTCTGATAAGATATACGTGGAAAACAGGTTCGCTTACCCGCATGCGTTTGCGGCGCCTGTTTTACCACTGATACCCGTCAATAACTTCCACGACTGAAAAGGTAAGATTTAAGCAAAGGAGATGTTTGTATGGCAGAGAAAAAGAAAGCCGTAATTGTCGGTGGAGGAACGAGCAAATTCGGAGTCAGGCAGGCCCATCTACTCGACATGGTTCAGGAGGCAATGAAAGCCTGCTCAGATGACATTCCCGCACTGAAACCCACGGATATAGATGGTCTCATCATTGCCACCACCATGGCAGGAAGACATTCCTCGGCGCTGAACACGGCCCCGCTGGTGGTGCACCGGCTGGGACTGAGTCCAACCGCCATCTGTATTCGCCTGGACACGCTGTGCGCCGGCTCTAACTCCGCTATTATCGTGGCCAAGGGCCTGGTGGAGAGCGGTATGGCCGAGGCAATCCTGGTAACCGGAGCGGAGAAGGTATATATGCCCCAGCGATGGGAGACCAACTATACCCAGTTGATGGTCAACGACCACGACTGGGATTCCGCTATGGGACTGGGAGTGCCGCCGCCTTTCTTCGCCATGATCGCCAAGATGCACATGAAACGCTACGGGACCACCAAGGAGCAAATGGCTGCCGTATCCGTCACCAACTATACCTACGGCGAAGGTCATACCAAAGGACACTTTGCCGGAAGGTCTTTAACCATCGAGGGTGCGCTGGAAGCCAGGATAATCGCCGACCCCTTCGGTCTTTATGATTGCTGCCCGCTTTCCGACGGCGCTTCGGCGGCTATCATAGCATCGGAAGAGAAAGCTAAAGAGCTGACGGACAGGCCGCCGGTATATGTTCGTGGCACGGGACAGCATGCTTCCCACAGCATGTCGGCCGGCTGGCCGGGGGAAACGCTTGCCGAATGGACACATCTGAAAGTAGCCGCCGAAGTGGCTTTTAAGAATGCCAGGCTTACCCCTAAAGATATCGATGTCGCTCAGACGCACGATTGCTTCACAATTTCTGAAATTATCGAGCTTGAAGAGCTCGGTTTCTGTAAGAAGGGTGAGGGTGGCGACTTTGTCGCATCGGGCGCTATCGAAATTGATGGTGAAATTCCCACCAATACCGATGGCGGTCTGCTTGTCTACGGGCACCCCTTCGGCGCTTCCGGCGCCCGGCAGTCGCTGGAAATATGCAAGCAGCTACAGGGCAGGGCTATTCACCAGGTGAAAGACGCCGCCTTCGGTCTGGCGCACAACCTGAGCGGTACCTGTGCCCAGCATACCGTTGTTATCTACGGCAAAGAACCGGTTGATTAGAATGCATCACAGTTTTACATAAGGAGAAAAGAAATGGCTGATTTAGAGAAAGTAGATATTATCGGAACGCCCGCCCTGGACGGCACCTACATAGCAGAAATGGATATGTGGCCGTTCGAGTGCCAGGAATTCAACCGTATCTATCCGTTTTACGAAAATCTACGGGCAGGTAAATTTACCACCACCAAATGCCAGAAATGCGGTCACATCGCTTATCCGCCCGGCGTAATATGCCCCAAGTGCTGGTCCGATGAACTGGAGTGGGTAGAACTGCCGCAAAAAGCCAGGATAGTTACCTTCACGGAAACTCAGGCAGGAGCCCCCATCGGCTTCCCGTCTCCGATAATAATGGCCTGGCTTAACTTCGGCGAAGGAGCCCCCCTCAAGCACCTGCTGGCTCGTATTATCAACTGCAAAGAAGGTGAGCTTAAAGATGGAGACGAGGTGAAGTTCGTGGTCTTTGATGTTCCCTCTCACCCGATTGAGGTCAAGAAAGAAACCAAGATATGCGACAGGGTTTACTATGCCTTTGAACCTGTAAAATAAACGGTTTTACCGACCGCGATATAATCCGACGGAAAGGGGCTGTGATTCATGAAAGAGATAAAGAATGTCACCGTGCTCGGGGCGGGTGGTATGGGTGCGCAGATTGGCGCCCTGGCCGCCGAAGCCGGTTACAGTGTAAAACTACGTGATATCGAGGATAAATTCCTTAAAAATGGCCGTAAAATAATAGAGGCCAACTACGATAGAAGAATCAGCCGGGGCCGCCTGACGGAAGATGCCAAGAAGGACTACCTGAGCCGGATGACCTTCCTCGTCGACCTTAAAGAGGCGGTCAAGGATGCCGATATTATTATCGAAGCGGTGCCGGAGATAATGGATCTGAAAAAGAGCGTTCTGAAAGAAGTCACGGCTTTATGTCCCGACGATTGCGTTTTTGCGACGAATACATCTTCGTTAAGCATCGCCGAAATGTCCGAGGCTGGCAAAAGACCGGAAATGGTCGTAGGTACGCACTATTTCAACCCACCCCATCGCATGACCCTGCTGGAAATCGTGCACGGAGAGAATACCAGTGAGGAAGCCATCAAGATAGCCGAGAAGGTAGCTATAGCCATGGGACGGGCCGTCGTCCATGTTAAAGACGTCCCGGGTTTCGTCGCCAACAGGATATTCTGCAACATGTCCAACGAGGCTGACTGGGCGCTGGCGCAGGGTGAAGCTAAAAGTCCCTTCGAGGTAGATTCGGCGATAAAGTATAAGCTGGGCCTGCCGATGGGCATGCTCGAGCTTCAGGACGCGCTCGGCGGCGGTTCCGTCGATACGCAGTTTCACGTCATGGAGTACTTCGGTGAGACGATGGGTAAGAGCTACGGCCCCGCTCCCGTACTCACCAAGCTCTTTAAAGAAGGAAATTACGGTAAAAAGACCGGCAAGGGATACTATGACTGGTCGGAAGGCAATACCAATGAAATACCCATGAATGCCGGCTATAACTTTGACCCTATAAGGGTGCTGGCGACCGCCGTTAACGAGGCGGCCAAGCTCATTGAAATAGACGCTACTACCCGCGATGAAATCGACACCGCCGTTCTATTGGGACTGAACTACCCGCGCGGCATACTCAGAATGGCTGACAGCACCGGACTGGACAAGATATTAGACGAACTGAACCGGCTTTATAATAAATACAATAAAGAGGATAGATATAAAGCCTCTCCCGTCATAACCAGGCTCGTGAAGCAGGGGAAGCTGGGGCGGAAGAGCGGTGAAGGATTTTACACCTACGGACCGGGCGAATATGAGTTCGTTATCCTGGATATAAACAACGAGACCAGGGTAGCCAGATTGATTCTGAATCGACCCAACCGCGCCAACGCCTTTAACGCCGACTTCATGACGGAGATTGATAAAGCCCTGACTGAACTTGAGAAAGACGAAAATGTGAGGTGTATCGTTATCACCGGGGCCGGCGCCAATTTCTGCGGCGGCGCCGATGTTTCGGCGTTCGCCACCGGTCAGGTGAATGACGCCTTCAACTTCAGCGAAGCCCCCCACGATGTATTTTCCAGAATCGAAACCTATCCCAAGCCGGTAATCGCCGCCATCAACGGCGCGGCGATGGGCGGGGGACTGGAACTCGCCCTGGCCTGCGATATCAGAGTAATGAATACAACGGCGCAGCTCCGTCTTCCCGAACTGACCCTGGGTCTGCTTCCCGGAGCGGGCGCCACGCAGCGTGTGGGGCGTTTGATTGGGTGGGCACGGGCTAAAGAGATGGTGCTGCTGGCCGACCCCGTCATGGCGGAGAAAGCCCTCGACTGGGGACTGGTGAACTTCACCGCCGAACCAGACAAATTCGAATCTCTGGTGGATGAAATAGCTGCCAGGCTGGCGAACGGAGCTCCGTTAGCCCAGAAGCTGGCTAAAGGGTTGATGTACTACGGCGCCCAGGCCGACCAGCGTACGGCACTGTACCTCGAGGCGGCAATATCCGGGGATATCGCCCTGACCAAAGACTTGAACGAAGGCCTGACGTCCATGAACTACCGGCGTTCACCCAAATTCTCCGGTAAGTAAGGGGCATTTATAGTGGAATTCACTCTCACGCCTGAAGAAGAGGCTTTCCGTAAAGAGGTAGCCGCATTCCTGGAAAAGGAAGTACCTCAGGAATATCGGGAAAAACGGCTGACCTTCTTCGATATGTCCGCTCAGTCCGACTGGATACAGGTACACCGGGCGATGGCGGAGAAGCTAGGGGCAAAGGGGTGGATATCCAAACACTGGCCCAGGGAATACGGTGGTCAGGATGCCTCGCCGTTTCACCGCCTTATTCTCAGGGAAGAACTGACCCGGTATCACTCGCCGGGATATGACTCCATCGGCGCCGGTATCGTCGCTCCGGCCCTCATGCTCAAGGGCACCGAGGAACAGAAAAAGCAACACCTGCCGGGAATAGCCTCCGGCAAGGTAATCTGGTGTGAAACTCTCAGCGAGCCGGGACACGGCTCCGACCTGGCTTCCATAGAAGTATTCGCCAAAGAAGAGCCGGACTGTTTCGTTGTCAACGGGCAGAAGATATGGACGACCAACGGACACCTTGCCGACTGGAATGCCCTGGTAGTCAGGACCGACCGCAACGCCGAACCGAACTACCGCGGAATTACCTTTTTCCTGCTGGACATGAAAACGCCGGGGATAACGGTCAATCCCGTCATTAATATGGCCGGGCACCACGATTTCAACGAAGTCTTCTTCGATGATGTCCGTATTCCCAAGGAAAATATCGTCGGCGGCTTGAACAAGGGCTTTTACGTGGTCATGTCATTGCTGGACTACGAACGCACCACCGACCCCGTTTATGCCATAGCGGATGTTTACCTTAACGACCTGGCTGAATACGCGCGGGACAATAATCTTCTCGACCATATTATGAATCACCGTATCGCCCAGTTGAAAACCGAGTGCGAGATAGCGCGCCTGTTTCATTATCGCGTAACCTGGATGCAGAGCCGGGACATGGTGCCGAATACCGAGTCAGCCATGAGCAAGATGGTCAGCTTCGAGCTTCTCCAGCGGGTCGCCGAGTTCGGCATGGAGTTGACGGGTCAGTACAGCCAGCTCGCCGAGGACTCAGCACGCGTGCCCATGTACGGCAGGATACCTTCCTGTTACCTTCGCTCTTTCGGTCACAGTCTGGAGCAGGGCACTTCCGAGATAGACAAAGACGTAATCGCCCAGCGGGGACTGGGCCTGCCGCGACTGCGATAATATTTACGGAGGATAATCGTGGATTTTGCTCTTAACGAGCAGCAGGAAATGATGCAGACACTGGCCAGGGACTTCCTGACCGGTGAATACTCCGATAAAGTCCTGAGGGCAATGGCCGCAGATGAAAAGGGTTATACGCCCGAACTGTGGCAAAAGCTGGCGGAGATGAACCTGCTGGGACTCTCCATTCCGGAGGAGTACGGAGGGGTGGGCGACTTCCTGGATTTAATCGTAGTATTGGAAGAGATGGGGCGCGCCTGCTTTATCGGTCCCTTTTTCTCCAGTACTGTCCTGGGTGCTTCTGCCATCATCGAGGCCGGCAGCGAAGAGCAGAAGCAGGAATACCTGCCCGGTATTGCCGAAGGCAGGATAATTGTCACGCTTGCTCTGACCGAAACATCAGCGAAATACACCCCCGACGCTATTCAGACGAAGGCAACGCGAAAGGACAACGACTTTATTATCAACGGGACGAAACTCTTCGTGACCGATGCAAACGTAGCTGATTACCTGATTTGTGTCGCCAGAACCAGGGAAACAGATAATCCTCAAAATGGCATATCCCTGTTTATGATTGACCGGAAAATGCCTGGAGTAAGCTGCAAGTCCCTTAAAACGATATCCGGCGACAAGCAGGCCGAAGTGGCTTTCGATAATGTTAAGGTGTCCGGGGACAATGTCCTCGGAGAGATAGACAAAGGCTGGCCTGTTGTGGAAAAGGTACTTCAAAAGGCTAATACAGCCAGGTGCGCCGAGATGGTAGGTTTAGCCCAGCAGGCTTTGAATATATCGCTGGACTATGCTAAAGAAAGGATAGCCTTCGGGCATCCTATTGGGGCTTTCCAGAGCATTCAGCACCGCTGCGCCGATATGCTCATCGATGTTGATGGTTCAAGATTCGCCACATACCAGGCCGCCTGGAGAATAAACGAGGGGCTGCCGGCCGCCGGCGAGGTAGCCATAGCCAAAGCCTGGGTAAGCCAGGCCTGCCGTAGAGTAATGAACTCGGCTCACCAGGTGCACGGCGCCATCGGCTTTACGGAAGACCATATCCTGCCTTTCTATACCAAGAAGGCCAGATACAGCGAGTTCAGCTTCGGAGGCGTTGATTATCACCTGGAACAGCTTTCGACGTATTCCTGATATACCATAATATACTCTAAAACCTGGTAATTACACTGCACGTAATTTCGTAACACTTCCTGGTAGGCTGCTTTGAAGTAATCAGCTTCCACGTGGTAAGATTGTGAACGATGAAGAACGATAGACATATGGTCGTTTTCCAGCCTTGCGGTGTACGCGGTAAGGTGGATGACGGCGCTACCATTCTTGAGGCATCCCAGCAACTGGGCGCCGATATAGAGAGTGTTTGTGGCGGCACGGGCGCCTGCGGCAAGTGCAAGGTAAGAATTGAAAAAGGATACTTTGCGAAATACGGTATCAGGTCGAAGATAGCATCCGTTACCATGATTGGGGAGGGGAATGAGAAATTCCTGAACAAAGCCCAGTTACGCCAGAACTACCGGATGGCATGCCAGAATCGCATACATGGTGATGTCGTTATCTTTGTCCCGGAAGAGAGCCGTAAGGGCCGTCAGGTCATACGCAAGGAGGCCACGGCCCGGGATATAAAGCTCAAGCCGGCAGTAAAGAAATACTATGTCGAACTCAAGAATGCCACCCTGCACGATACTCTCGGCGACTTCGAACGCATTCAAGCGGCGCTTGCTGAAAAATACAAACTGCGTGACCTGACTATAGACTATCCTGCGCTGCTGAATTTGCAGAATATCGTGCGGGAGGGTAACTGGAAAGCCACCGTCTCGGTCCGTAATAAAAAGGAAGTTATCGATATAGAACCGGGACAAATTACAAAAGGCTACGGCCTGGCGGTTGATATCGGCACAACCACGGTAGCCGGCTATCTCTGCGATCTGACCACCGGCGAGGTGCTGGCCACCAACGCCATGATGAACCCGCAGGTAGCTTACGGCGAAGACGTAATGTCCCGCATCAGCTATGCCGTAAAGGGTAAGGGCGGCCTGAAACAGATGAACCGTGCCATTATCAAAGGGCTCAACCAGATTGCCGGGCGGGCCGCGGCCAGGGCGGGGATAAGGCGTTCGGATATCATCGACATGTCCATAGTTGGCAATACCTGCATGCATCACATATTCCTCAATATCGACCCCCAGTATCTCGGTAAGACTCCGTTTTCTCCCAGCGTGAATCACTCTCTGGATATCAAAGCACGCGACCTCGGAATAAAAATCGCTCCGTGCGCTCATGTACATGTCCTGCCGATAGAGGCAGGGTTCGTCGGCGCGGATAACGTCGGGGTGCTTATTGCCGAAGAGCCTTACAATCAGGACGAAATACTGCTGATTATAGATATCGGCACCAACGGTGAACTTATTTTGGGCAATCGGAAAAAGCTGCTTTCCTCGTCGTGTGCCACCGGTCCCGCCTTCGAAGGAGCTGAAATAAAGCACGGCATGCGCGCCGCGCCGGGAGCCATTGAGAAACTGAAGATAGACCCGGAGACCAGAGAGGTGCAGTTCAAGGTAATCGGCAACGAGCGCTGGAATACCGAGGTCAAGAATATCGGCGCCCGGGGAATTTGCGGCTCGGGGATATTCGATGCCGCCGCCCAGATGTTTCTGGCGGGAATCATTGATAAAGGGGGGCGTTTTAATTCCAGACTGGAATCAACCCGTTTACGAAAAAGCGGCAGCGGGCCTGAATTCGTTATTGCCCGGGCAGACGAAACATCCATCGGCAATGATATCGTTATCTGCCAGAAAGACATCAGGGCGATACAGCTTGCCAAGGGAGCCATGTATGCCGGCGCTAAAACCATGATGAATCGACTCGGCATTGATAAAATCGATAAGGTAATTCTGGCCGGGGCATTCGGGAGCTATATCGATAAGGAATCGGCAGCGGTTATCGGTCTTTTCCCCGACTGCGCCCCGAAAAATATTTACGCAGTCGGCAATGCCGCCGGGGACGGCGCGCGAATGGCGCTGCTTAACACGGATAAAAGAAAAGAGGCCGATATCATGGCCAGGCAGGTGGAGTACGTGGAACTAACCGTCGAGCCTGATTTCAACAGTACGTTTACCAAAGCTCTGACATTTCCTCATGCCGAAGACAAATTCCCCCACCTTAAGCATCTCTTCCCGAAAAGTAAATCATTATAAAATTACAAGGAGGATAAAACATGCAGCCCCTAAAACAAGACCTGTCCATATATAGCAAGTTTGATTTTGAAAAGCAGCCTGTAGGCGTTAAGTTCCTGCCCACCAGGCCGGGAGGAATCGAGCAGCTGGATAAGACCCTGTCCTTCTGTGAAATGGCCAAGGAAGCACAGGAGAGGGGAACACCGTTTTACTTCGCGAAAGAGAATGAGAGTTGCTTTGGAAAAGCACTATTGGGAATGGAGGATTTACCCTCATTCGCTCAAGCCGGACAGATAGGGGTTAGACTCGAAATCTTCGGAGAGGCTCGGGCTAACAGCGACCTCTATCAACATCTTTATCTACTACCGAGGGGCACTGTTAACTATGTCGCTTTTTCCACACTGGACAAACTGGCATTCGAGCCGGATCTCTTAATCATTCTGGCTAATGCAAACCAGGCAGAAATCGTGATGAGGGCAATGAGCTATTCGACTGGTGAGCTACGGGAGTCAAAGTCAACAGGTGTATTGGGATGTGCCTGGGTCTACAATTATCCCTACCGGAGCGGCAAGGTGAATTTCACGGTTACCGGGCTGGCCTTTGGTATGAAATCGAAAGAAGTGTACGAAGCGGGACAGCTACTTATTTCTATCCCTTATAACTGGATACCGACTATAACACAGAACCTGAAGGAAATGAAATGGGTTCTTCCATCATACACGGAGGGCAGGGAAAAGTTCCTGATACGAGAGCGAGAGAACATTGATGAATTAACCCGGGAGATGGAGAATCCCTAGACAGGAAAGGAGGTAGAAATGATAGCCGCCATAGTCAGATTCGAAGTGAAAGACGAGGTAAAGAAACTGCTGGCCGATACGGAAGCTGTCAGGAAACATCTTGCCCAGGTGATTGAAGGCTGTAAGAAGGTTCCCGGAATGAAGGAGAAAATCTTCATTATGAATCCCAAAACATACGGGCAGGGTGCTACGTTGATATTCGACACACAGGAGAATTGGGAAGCATATCTAAAATCGGACCTTTATAAAACAACCGTCCTGGATATCTGCGAAGGCGAACCCAGAATAGAGGTCTACGTACATACGGCCAGTTTGACAAAGGGCGTGGTCCTCTAATCCAGGCTCAGGCCAGCACTAGGCCCAGTTCTTCAAATCATAGTAGCCCCTGGCAACACGATAGCGAGAGATTTGCTGCCCTCCAAGCCATAGCTGCGTTATCTTGATGTCCCTGAGGCATTTTTCGTAGGGAAAGTCCTCAGAGATTGCCATCGAACCCAGGAGCTCGGCACCTTTGTTGATTGTCTCTACAGCAGTATCTGCGGCATAGACTCTTGCGGCTGTTGCTTTGGAGATGAACTCCGGAGTCCACGGCGGACCGTATACGTCAAGATGGTCAAGCATGTAACCCAGGTTATAGATACTTGCCCTCATCATCTCGATACCGATAGCCATATCGGCAATTATTCCGGCCGCCATGCTGTGCTGCCTGACCGGCTTGAATCCGCCCATGCGGGTACCGGTATACTCAAGCACTATTTCAAAAGCGCGTTCAGCGATTCCCAGAGCCATGGTGGCTGAATGCCAGCCGGTTCCTGCGGATATGAAATGATAAAAATTAGCATCCATACCGGGACCGGCAAGTCGATATTCCTTGGGCACCCGAACGTTATCATAATGCACCGAACTATTTATCGATGTTTTGAACAGCATCTTCTTTTCCGGTTTTCCAAATGAAAGCCCCGGGGTATCCCTGGGAACATATATCAGGGCAACGCCGTCATCACCCGCTTTGGTGTCAGTGGTACAGATTGTCAAATAAACTTCCGCTATACCACCATTAGTGGGCCACGACTTGTTCCCGTTTATCACATACTCATCACCCTCAAGTTTAGCGGTCGTTTTAATCCCGGCGCCATCCAAAAGAGGATTCTCGGAATCAGCCCCGCCTGCTTCATCGGTCATAGAAAGGCAGGAGTAAGCCAATTTACCGCTGCAGAAGGGCGGGATAAACCTGTCCATGACAACCCTGTTCTCGGCTACTATCGCCGGTTTTAGAGTAAGGCCCCAGTTTATACCTGCGGAGAGACTTATCCCGCCATCGCCTTTAGCCAGTTCCTCGCAGATAATGCCGAGAGCGGTGCTGGAGCCATCTCCCCCGCCGTATTCAGCAGGATAACCAGCCGCTTGAACTCCCATGTCGACAAGTTTCTGATGGACTTCCTCTACAAATTTGTAGTCTGTTTCCAGTTTCCTGGTATTGGGGATAATCTCTTTCCTGGTTAAATCCCTTACGGCCTCCCGAATCTGGCGGTCCTCGTCGGTTAAAAGGTGCTCTAAATTCATAAATCCTCTCCCTTAACTGTGTATTGAATAAAACACTACAGCTTCAATGGTAGTCATGAGCTGATTCCGCTTGATAAATGGCTTGTATTTAATATTTAATATATTTCTTCGCCCATCAGGGTATGGAATGCCGGGTTTACCATGGTGCTCCATTTAGCCGCGAAGTCCTGGAATGTCTTTGAAGGCATGGCTTCCTTGGCGAATAATTCCGGGTCTTTAATATGCAGAATACCGACATATTTATAGGGTATCTCACCCTTCATCGAGCCTGTTATTTTCACCATTTCGAACTTTTTAACCCCTGGCAGACCGTCCAGCAGCGGCCCCTTTTCGTTAACGACATAGTCCTTATACTGTTCATCGGTGACATGGTCCGCCAGATTGTAAAGGATAATTTGCTTGGCCATTTTACTACCTCTTTCTTTAAATATTTTACGCGAATTATTGATTACCCGTTAAGAGACTAGCTTATGCATATCTCTTTGTCAATTTTGGAAGGTTTTCAGGCCTGGAATGTGATAATAGTCCTTTTACTCCACCACAGGTAAAATGTTAGACTATAGAGTAGAAATATGAGTTATACCGTTAACGAGGACAGCCTGGACAAACTGAACTCATACTGGGCAGATTCCACAAATACTCTCGATTGGCCTTCCGTGTTCGTTTTACCGGCCTGGCTGAAGGTCTGGTGGCAAATATTCGGTTCCGGATACAAGCTGTACATACGCACGGTGCGGCAGGGAGAGAAAATCGTTGGTATCGCTCCGCTGATGGTCAGGGGAGAAACGGCGTTGCTCATCGGCGATACCGATGTCTGTGACTACCTGGATTTTGTGGTTACGCCCGGCCTGGAAGATGGTTTCTTTAACACGCTGCTGGATGACTTAAAAGCTAATGGTATAAGCGAACTCGACCTGAATCACGTACGCCCCGATTCCGCAGCGCTTACCAGCCTGGCAGCTATTGCCGCCGACCGCGGCTATAAAGTCGCCAATACACAGGAAGATATCTCCGTGGAGATTGAGCTGCCAGCTTCGTGGGACGAATACCTGGCAATATTAAGTACTAAACAGCGCCATGAAGTAAAGCGTAAGTTAAGGCGTTTAGAGAAGGCAGGCAAAGTAGGGCACCGCTGTCTTGATGCGGGTCAGGAGCTTGAAGAATATCTGGCACTATTTCTGAAGCTTTTCCCGATGAGCCGGGAAGACAAAGCCAGTTTTTTGACACCGCAGATGGAATTATTTTTTAAGAATCTGGCTAAAGCTATGGCCGGGATTGGGCTGCTGAGGTTTGGTATTATCGAACTGGACAACCAACCGGCTGCCATGACTCTGGGCTTTGACTATAAAAACGCACACTTCTTATATAACAGCGCTTATGACCCCCAGTTCAACTATTTAAGCGTCGGACTACTGTGTAAAGTCCTCTGTCTAAAAGAGAGTATTGAGAAGGGTAAAAAGAAATGGGATTTTCTCAAAGGCGCCGAAGCATATAAATATCACCTTGGCGGCCGCGAAGTACCCCTGTACAGGTGCCGGATAACCATTAAATAGAATCGAGATTTAGTGAAATCATGGATGAGAACAGATTAAGAATAGCTATGTTGAGCGCCCACAGCTGTCCGGTAGGCGACCTGGGAGCTAAAGATACCGGCGGCATGAGCGTCTATATCCGGGAGCTGGCTCGCGAACTGGGTGAGCAGGGACATCACGTGGATGTCTATACACGAGCCCACGACCCGGCCGACCCCCAGATTGTCGAACTGGGGCATCAGTCACGGCTTATTCACCTCAAGGCGGGGCAGGAAGAGACGATACACAAACTGGCCGTATATTCCTACCTGCCTGAATTTAACTGCAACCTGGAGAATTTCCGTAAGAACAACGGGCTTCAATATGACCTCATTTTCAGCCATTACTGGCTCTCAGGATGGGCGGGGAAATACCTACAGCAGTGGTGGCAGGTGCCTCACGTTGTCATGTTCCACACCCTGGGTGCCGTGAAAAACGCCATCGGCATCGGAGAAGATTCTTCCGAGCTTCGCATCGTCACCGAAAGGGAAGCGGTGAACGATTGCCAGCGCATTATCGCGTCTACCGAAAGTGAAAAAAACGAGCTTATACAACGCTACGGTGCGCTACCGGAAAAAATCGGCATCGTACCGTGCGGAGTTAATATGGAACTCTTTCAACCCGTAGACAGGGCAACCGCCAGGCAAAAGCTGGGCATAACCGCCGATAATATTGTCCTGTTCGTCGGTAGAATCGACCCGCTAAAGGGCGCTGACCGGCTTATCAAGGCTATACCTTACCTGAATACTTACGACGACCTGCGACTGATAATAATCGGCGGTGACGAGTACAGTCAGAGTGAAGTGGACAAATTACACAAACTGACCGGCGAACTGGATATAGAGGACAGGGTAACGTTTCAGGGGATGGTGAAACAGGCGCAACTGCCTTATTTCTACAGCGCCGCTGATGTCTGCGTGGTACCTTCATATTACGAGAGTTTTGGACTCGTGGCCCTGGAGTCATTAGCCTGCGGCACGCCGGTGGTGGCGACTGATGTCGGCGACCTTAAAAATATTATCAGGCAGGGTGAGACCGGATACGTGGTAACCGAGAACACGCCTCAAAACCTGGCCGATAGTATAAATTCGATCCTGACAGGACCACCCCGGGATATGGAGACCGCCTTCTCTGTAAGAGCGTCTATCAGCGGATACAGCTGGGAGAGTATTGCCGACGGGGTAATCAGCGAACTGCGCCTGGCACTGAAAAACCAAATGACGCCGGTGGCCTAACTTACCGGCTTCTCGTACCACAGGTAATTTTTTAGTAATTTGAATCCGGTTGATTCATAAAGAGAAAGAGCTTCCTTATTCTCGCTATCTACCGTCAACCAGACATCACTTACGCCCATATATTTCAGGTTGGCCAGTCCGGCCAAGAGCGTTTTCCTGCCAATACCCTTACCACGATAATCCGGGTCGGAACCTATCATAAAAATGCGGCCCTGTCCGACGGCGGTTATCTCCGTCCAGCAGTAACCGGTGACCTCATCTTCCTCGCAGGCCAGAACGATATCCCTCGGAGAACGGTGGCTCAGGCTCATATTATAAGATATCGTTTCCATGGTTTCGGGATTGTATCCCCAGTGCTCGCTGAAGCTGCGGTTTTGTATATTAATCAGTATTTCTTCCTCACCTTCACGCAGATGGCGACAATCGCAATAGGCCCGGTCTAATTCCTGCCGATTCACCTTATTCAAGTCCAGACTCAATTCCAGGTACCGGCGGACGCATTCGAATCCCAGTTTGGAGAGAACGACCGCCGCGACGGTATTATCTTCACCTATAATAACGTGGAGGAAACCGGCTCCCAGTTCCTTAGCGCGGCTCATGGCCCGACGAAAAAGTTTTTTCCCCAGTCCTTTCCGCCGGTGCTCGGGCCGCAGCCAGCAGTCGATTATCACCCGTTTTATATCCCGCTCCGGCAGCATATCCAGAAAGCCGATAATTTCACCGGTCTTTTCCACAACCAGCAAATCATGTTCAGGGGTAAAATCGGGGCGGGACAGCTTTTCCATGATAGCCTGTGGTGTATTTGGCCTGCCGATGGGTTCCTGCCGTTCGGCTTCCTGATACAGGAGAACGAAGAAATTGAAATAGGCGGACCGGTAGTTCCTGATATTATAAGGGGAAACAGCCATGTCAGATTCGGAGACCTCTGACACAATTGTACCAACTTGAGGAATGTTATACAATTATGGTGTCCACCCTTGACCAGGGAGCTTTCGTTTATAATGGATAATCAGACATATTTAATGGTAGTGACGCCGCACCCCGATGATGCTGAATTCGGTGTCGCGGGCACGGTAGCCAGACTGACAAGCGAAGGGAAAAATGTTGTCTACGTGGTGTGCACCAATGGCGATAAAGGCTCCAGCGACAGGAATATAAAGCCGGAAGAAGTGGCAAAAATCCGCGAGCAGGAACAGATGGCGGCGGCCAAACTTCTGGGCGTCAGCGATGTCGTCTTCCTGCGCTACCCCGACCAGAGCCTCGAAGACTCGGATGAGTTCCGTAAAGAGCTGGTCCGGGTGATACGGCTTTACCAGCCTTACGCGGTGGTGACGGCAGACCCGTACCGCAAGTATATGTGGCATCGCGACCACCGTATCGCCGGGCAGGTAACGCTTGATGCCGTTTTTCCGTATGCCAGGGACCACCTTTCTTATCCGGAATTACTCGATGAGGGACTGGAACCCCACAAGGTAAGGGAGATGTGGTTCTGGGCTTCAGACGATATCAACTACCGCCTGGACGTTACGGATACATTCGATATTAAGCTGGCCGCCCTGGGCTGTCACAAGAGCCAGGTGGGGGATATACCTCCGGAGATGCGAGAACGAATGCGCGACTGGGCCAGGATGAACGCGGAGGGAGAGGAATTCGAACTGGCCGAGGCGTTCCACCGCATCGAGATGCGATATTAGGAAGAAAGCCAGAGGACATCACCGCAGAGGTTGGGGCTGTGAGGATGGGAGGCGAAGACAGCATATTCTTCTTTCGCTTTTTTCACCGTGGTTATATTGCCATGACCGGGACAAATTACGGTATCATCAGGCAGCGTAAATATTTTCCCTGTAATAGAATCCACAATTTGCCTGAAATTATCCGGCGACGCGGTCCTGCCGGGCCCGCCGGGGAATATAGTATCACCGGCGAACAGGTAATTACCGATTTTAAAGCATAAACCGCCCGGCGTATGCCCGGGAGTATGCATGACTTTGATTTCCAGATTTCCCAGTGTCATGATATCGCCATCATTCAGCAATATTTCCGGCGGCGTTCTCAGCGAATGAGATTCGGCGGCATGGGCAGCCAGCGGCACTTTCAGTCGAGACCTTAATTCGGCCAGGGCGCCCGTGTGGTCGGAGTGGCCGTGCGTAAGTAAGATATATGCAGGATTAGTATCCTTAAGGCTTGCGACGATATTTTCCACGCTGGCCGGGGCATCCACCACCAGGCTATCACGCGTATGACGGCAAACGACTGTATAGGTATTGGTACCCCAGGGGCCCAGCTGCATTGACTCGATGCGGATATCATTATTATTGACTATATCAGTCATAAGCTCGTACTCCTGGTTTATTGCCTATATGCGGGACAATAGGTTAGTATAGGTTATTAAATAGTATAACATCTGATTGACAATGAGAGAAAGACTGGCCAGGCTGACCTCCAACATACTGAATCCTTTCCTGCTGAGCTTCATCGTAATCATTCTGCTTGCCGTAGAGTCCACCGATAGCGCGAGCGAGGCCTTGAAATGGGCGCTAATCTCGATAGTCCTCAGCGTGCTGCCGATATTCGTAGTGGTTATCTGCCTGGTACGACAAAAGAAGCTGGAAGGCGTCTTCGCCAATCCCCGCCAACAGAGAAACGGAATATACATTCTGGCAAGCCTTCTGGGAGCCATCGGCTGCGGGTTGATGTGGTATCTCAACGCCCCGAAATTAATATCTGTTACGTTCACCACCGGCCTGGTGGCGATAGTCGTCTTTATGGTGATAAATTGCTTCTGGAAGATAAGTTTGCACACCGCCTTCATGTCCGCCGCGGTGACGATTATCATTATTATCTACGGTGCTGCCGGTGCGCTGACGATACTGCTGCTGCCTCCGGTGGCCTGGGCGAGAATCAGATTGAACCAGCATTCGCCGGCGCAGGTAATTATCGGCACGTTGCTGTCGGTGGCAATCCTGC
>JAUWGD010000136.1 GCA_030606585.1 Dehalococcoidales bacterium
GCTCAGGTTTGACAATCCTATTCGGCTAGCCTATTATTATTTTGTTGTCCCCCCAATTGCTTTACGGGGCGTAGCGCAGCCTGGTAGCGCGTCTGAATGGGGTTCAGAAGGTCCCCGGTTCGAATCCGGGCGCCCCGACCAGTTTCCGGCATATAAAGGGGGCTATCAGATAGCCTTATTTTAAAACCCACGGAGAAAGGAGAAAGTAATGACTGGTCAAAAGTTTGAGATGATTTTTAGGCAAGGCAGACCGCTTAGTGAAGCTGGCTACCCTGGATTCAACCCCCGGACGGAAAAGGCAGAGGGAATGATTATCGAGTATGATGTCGGTGTGCCGATGCGCGATGGCAAAAAGATATACATCGATGTCTATCGCCCGGAGGTAGAGGGGAAATACCCCCCTATTATTTGTTGGGGCCCTTATGGCAAACATGGTCTCATAAAATACAGCTCTCTGGGAAACACCGGCTTAAATGACGATGATTTTAATGAGTACACAAAATTTGAAGCAGCTGACCCTGTTTATTGGTGCCGGAATGGCTATGCCGTTATCAATGCGGATCAGCGTGGTTCCTGGAGTTCTGAAGGCGATCTAACCCTCATGAGCCCGCAGGAAGTAGAGGATTGCTATGACCTGATCGAATGGGCCGGCACCCAAAGCTGGAGTAACGGCAAGGTCGGTATGAGCGGTGTCTCCTACCTGGCCTGGATACAGTGGAAAGTGGCCGCGGCCCACCCGCCACATCTGGCGGCGATCAATCCCTGGGAGGGAGTAAGCGATTTTTACCGCGAGCTTGGCTACCACGGGGGCATCACGGAGACGTTGTTTAATCCCATGTGTTACAGCTTCTGGTGCTTTTCGAACACACGAGCCGAAAATTTCTTGGAGATGGCCAAGCAGCACCCGCTGTTTGATGACTACTGGGCCAGCAAGAACGCTGACCTATCCCAGATAACGGTGCCGGCCCTTGTCGTGGCGAGCTGGATGGACCACGGCCTGCATAACCGCGGGACAATCGAAGGTTTCAGGAAAATCGCCTCTAAGGATAAGTGGCTAATAGTTCACGGCCGAAAGAAGTGGTACCATTTTTACATACCAGAAAATGTAGAGAAACAGAGACAGTTTTTTAATAGATTCCTGAAGGGTATCGATAACCACGTTAAAGACTGGCCCAAGGTCACGCTGGAGATCAGAGAAAAATATTATGTCGGAAAACTCAGGACCGAAAACGAATGGCCGCTGGCACGTACCCAATATACGGAACTTTTCTTGAACGCGAGTAACGGAAAGATAAGCAAATCTCCGTCCAAAGAGGAAGCTCAAGTTCGCTACAACGTGAACGACATAAACGATAAAACTCAGAATGCCAAGTTTGAACTCGAGTTTGACAAGAAGACCGAGCTAACAGGATATATGAAGCTGAAACTCTGGGTACAGGCGGACGGTAGCGACGACATGGATTTGTTTGTAGCCATAGAAAAAGTTGATCGTGCCGGGTATCTTGTCCCGTTACCGTTCTTTGGCAACCATGACGATGGTCCAGTCGCTCTTGGCTGGCTACGAGTTTCCCATCGTGAACTTGATGAGGAGAAATCAACACCCTACCAGCCTGTGCACAAGCACACCAGAGAAATAAAGCTTAAAGCCGGTGAAATCGTTCCGGTAGAGATAGAAATCTGGCCTACAAGCATCCTGTTTGAGCGAGGCGAGAAGCTACGGATCGTGGTGCAAGGCAGCGATATCTATAATTACCCCGAAGAGATACACACGAATGGGCATACGGAGACTGCAAACAAGGGTGAGCATGTAATCTATACCGGTGGCAAGTACGATTCTCATCTTCTTGTACCAGTCATTCCGGCTGATTGAACCGAGACCGGTGATGAGGAAAGGCGGCGAGGGTAACCAGCATCTGCCTGGACCTTTAGGTCACTTTTCATCTTTTCGTAACTTGTAGCTATTGAACCAGATAATTGACCAACCAGGGTGGCTTGAATTCTCTACTTGCTGTTTGATGGAATTACCCTCCGAAAGGAAGCAAGCGGCCTCCGCCTTTTTATATATCACATCCCCACCCCAATTTGCCCTCCCCTTCCTTCTCATACTATAATTTAACTTGAGAATACCCATGTTCATTCGCAAATTACACCCGCATACCGCGCTGTACGCCGCGCATGTTTCAGGCTCTCTTCAGGAGGGGCTTATGCTCGGCTGTTACCGCATCCTTGACCTTACCGATGAGAGGGCTTTTATAGCCGGTCGGGCATTGAGCGACTTCGGGGCGGAGGTGATAAAGATTGAAAAGCCCGGCGGCGACCCCTCACGGTTCAGGGGGCCGTTTTATGAAGATGACCCCGACCCCGAGAAAAATCTCTGGTGGTTTTCTTTCAACTCGAATAAAAAAGGCATCACACTGGATATAGAGTCGAAAGAGGGTAAAGAGGTATTCAAAAAGCTGGTCAGGACGGCGGACGCCGTGCTGGAGTCCTTCCCCCGCGGCTACCTCGACGGATTACAACTGGGCTATAAAGACCTCAGCAAGATAAATCCCGGCATCATCCTGACATCCATCAGCGGGTTCGGCCGCGAAGGGCCTTACAAAGATTATAAGGACCCGGACATCGTGGTGAGGGCGCTCGGCGGACTCATTTACACATCCGGCTACGAAGACCGCCCCCCTCTCACCGTCAGCTACCAGCATACCCACTGCCTCGGGGCCATGAACGGGGCCGTCGGCACCATGATAGCCCTCAGCCAGCGCGCGTTGACCGGCAAAGGCCAGCACGTCGAAGGCATCACGCAGCAGGCCCTGGATATCGTCTGCTCGGCGGAAATCGAAGGCCCCTACGCCCTCTTCGGCGAGATTCCCACGCGGCACGGTCGGTCGCGGGCGGCCGTCACCCTCAAAAATAGCTCTACCTTCTACAATCCCCTGCTCTGGGAGTGTAAAGACGGCTATGTCGCCCTCAACCTCCTGCTCAATCCCACCGCCGCCAGGAACAACCTCAGCATGATGGATTTTATTAAACAAGACGGCATAAGTATCGGCTCGTTCGAAACGTGGGAATGGGATAAGAAAAGCTGGGAGGACATGAGCCGCGAACAGGCTGAAGAGCTTATGGAAGTACTCGGCAAGTTCTTTTTAAACCATACCAAGGATGAACTGCTCAAGCTGGCGACGGAGAATCGATTTCAACTCGGCCCCTGCAATAACGCCGGGGATGTATTGAAGTACCCGCAACTCGTGGACAGAGGTTTCTGGAAAGAGATAGAACACCGGGAACTGGGTAAAAGCCTGAAATACCCCGGAGGCGCCGTGATGACGACGCAGGGATACGTCGGCATAAAGCACCGGGCGCCGCTCATCGGCGAGCATAACGACGAGATATATAAAGAGCTGGGGATGTCCGCCGCCGAGCTAAAGACCATGAAAGCGCAAAAGGTGATTTAACGATTATGTCATTGCGAGCGCAGCGAAGCAATCTGTCTCCCTGTTTTGTCATTCCCGCGAAGCCTGCCCCGTACTTGATACGGGGGCGGGAATCCAGTGGTGGGGAAAGAGGAGGCTGGATTCTCGGGTCAAGCCCGAGAATGACATTATTATACACTCTCCATTAAACCCGGGAGGACGATAGCGTGACGAAAAAACCCTTTGAAGGCGTGAAAATAATACAGCTATGCTGGGCGGGGGTGGGCGTCTATACCCTCAACTACCTCAGCCACTACGGAGCGACGACGATACGCGTGGAAACAGCCACCAGGCCCGACCCGGTCAGGCTCTTCGCGCCCTTCGCCCCCACCAATAAGGAGGGCGAACCGGTGGGGCTGGAACGCAGCGCTTTCTTCTCCATCACGCACACCGCCCCGGAACTGGGCATCAGCCTGAACTTCAAACAGCCCGAGGCGATAGAAATATTTAAAAAGCTGGTGGCCTGGGCGGACGTGGTCGGGGAGGGGTTTCCGACAGGCGTTATGGACAAGCTGGGACTGGACTACGAGGGGCTCAAAAAGGTCAACCCGCAGATTATCATGTTCCGCACCTGCGGCTACGGACATACCGGCCCCATGGCCGACCAGCCCGGGTTCGGGAGCATACTGACGGCGGTGACCATGATGGATACGATAGTCGGCCACCCGGACCGGCCTCCCGTGCCCCCCTCCACCTACTACACCGACCAGCTTTCGCCGATGTACGCCACACTGTCCATTATGGCCGCCCTCGACTACCGCCGTCGCACCGGCAAGGGGCAGTACATCGACCACGCCCAGATAGAGGCGGGACTGAACTATATAACTCCGCTCATCCTCGACTACCAGGCCAATGACCGCGAACTCGCCCTGAAGGGCAATAAGTGCGATTACGCCGCGCCTCACGGTATCTATAAATGCAAAGGAAACGACAGATGGGTGGCTATCGCCGTGATGACCGATGAAGAGTGGCAGAGCTTCATTAAAGTTATCGGCAGTCCGGACTGGGCGCAAAAGCCCGAATACGCTGCCGCAGCAGGCAGGGTAGCCGACAGTGATGAACTCGACCGCAAGGTAGAAGAATGGACAGTCAACCACACGCCGGAGCACGTCCAGCAAATGCTGCAGAAAGCGGGGGTCGGCGCGGGACTGGTGGCCAACGCCAGAGACCTCGACGA
>JAUWGD010000167.1 GCA_030606585.1 Dehalococcoidales bacterium
TTCGGCGGCGCAGCCGATGATGGGGCAGTTCTGGATGAACATTATAGAAAAAGAACGGGGGCAGTACCCGAAGGTAAAGCTCGCCTATATTCCGGTGCCATGTATGCACTGCGAAGACGCGCTATGCGTAAAGTCGGCAAAGGACGGAGCTGTGTATCGCCGACCCGATGGTATTATTATCATCGACCCCGAGAAGGCTAAAGGACAGGAGAAGATAGTATCTTCCTGTCCCTACGGCGTTATTTACTGGAACGAGGAGAAAAGCCTCCCCCAGAAGTGCACCCTCTGCGCCCATCTCCTCGATGAAGGCTGGAAAGAGCCCCGTTGTGTCGAAATGTGTCCTACCGGCGCCCTGGCCTTCGGCGACCTCGACGACCCCGCCAGCGAGGTATCACGCCTTATCGCTTCGGGTAATACGGAGTCGCTGCACCCTGAATATGGACTGAAAGAAAAAGTCGTTTATATCGGCCTGCCTAAGAAATTCGTGGCCGGGACGGTGGTCTACGGTGACACGGACGAATGTGCCGGGGGCGTCACGGTTACCCTGGCCGGCAACGGTAAAAAGATGGCGTTAAAGACCGATACGTTCGGCGATTTTGAGTTCGAAGGCCTGGCCGATAATACGGATTATACCGTGAAAATCGAGGCTAAAGACTATAAACCGAACGAACTCACGGTAAACACAACAGCCGATGTCTATCTGGGCGTTATCATGCTCTAGTGGTTTGACAAGAACTGACATAGCGGTATATCATTTTTACGCCGTTAATTTTCCAAAAGGTACTGAAAATCGAATATGGAGGTAAAGATGTCTCGAAATGTAAAGGCTGAAACGGGCGAAAAAACCTGTATCAAGGGTACCGGTTTGAGTAGCTTCGGGGACAACTCAAATATGGCGGCTGTCGATGTCAAGGACGGGAAAATTGTCAGAATTAGACCGTTCCACTATGATTGGAAATACAAACCCGAGGAATGGCAACCGTGGCAGATAGAAGCCCACGGCAAGACCTTTAACCCTCCGTTGAAGTCCATGATACCTCCCCACGGCATGGCGTATAAAAAGCGTATTCATTCCCCCAACAGGATTCTTTATCCGCTGAAACGGGTTGACTGGGACCCCAACGGTGAGAGGAACCCCCAGAACCGGGGTGTCAGCAAGTATGTCAGGATATCGTGGGACGAGGCTACGGATATAGTAGCCAGCGAGCTCAAGAGGGTTATTAAAAAGTACGGACCGGAAACGGTACTCCTGCAGGCGGACGGACACGGCGAGACCAAGGTTATACACTCTACCCACGGCTGTAATACCAAGCTTCTCGACCTTCTGGGTGGTTATACGCAGCAGATAAGAAACCCGGACAGCTGGGAAGGGTGGTACTGGGGAGCCAAACATGCCTGGGGCTGCGAGCCGGTCGGCATGTACACATCGTATCTCACTAATATATTCCCGGACATGGCCGAGCATACCCAGATGATTATAAACCAGGGATGCGACCAGGAAACCACACCGTGGGGTTTCTGGACGGGACAGATGCCCAGTCTCTTTTCCTACTGGTTTACCGAGCTCGGCATAAAAAGCATCTATATCTGCCCAGACCTGAACTACGGGGCGGCTGTTCACGCCGATAAGTGGATACCGGTACTGCCCAATACCGATGCCGCTTTGCAGCTGGCCATCGCCTACCAGTGGATTACCAACGGCACCTATGATAAAGATTACATCGCCACGCACGCTTACGGCTTCGACAAGTTCGAGGAATACGTTTTAGGTAAAGAAGACGGAATACCCAAGACCCCCAAATGGGCATCGGAGCTGTGCGGCGTGCCGTCCCGCATTATCAAAGTACTAGCACACGAATGGGCGTCCAAGACGACCACGGTGGCGCACGGCTTCGGCGGACCCTACATAAGGGGGCCGTATTCAACCGAGCCGGCCCGGCTGGAGGTACTCCTGCTGGCGATGCAGGGCCTGGGCAAACCGGGGACGCACCAGCTTACCTGGGTCGGCGGCTCATTTTTCGGCGCCAGGGATTTGGGACACGAGTGTCCGCCTCTGGCAGGCAAGGCTCTGGTGAGACCGTCGGTGAACGCCGCGTATCACGGCTATCATCCCGGTCCGGATATGCAGAAACAGATTATCCCCAAGCCCATGATTCATGACGCTATCCTGGACGGGCACTTCGAGATTTACGGCAGCTCGGAGCAAATGTCGAATAGGACAGACCAGTTTAAGAAATACGTTTATCCCGTCCCGGGCTGCTCGCCAATACACATGATATGGACCGATACGCCCTGTTTATTAACCTGCTGGAATGACAGCAACCGGAACGTGGATGGCTACCGTCACCCGTCGATTGAGTGCATGGTCGCTCAGCATCCATGGCTGGAAAATGACTGCCTTTTCGCCGACATTATCCTGCCGTCTAACACCAAATTCGAGACGGATGATATTGGCAGCGACATGGAAAGCGCTCATTTTTCCACTGTTTACCGTGAAAGACAATGCGTGGAGCCTATCGGTGAGTCCAAGAGCGACTACGAGGTGGTAATTGCCGTGGCCGAGAAGCTGGGTCTGGCGGAAAAATACACCGGGGGTAAATCTATCGAGGAATGGATAAAATTCGGTTTCGACGAATCCGGCGTACCGGAAGCAGGCCTGATGACCTGGGAGGAGTTGTGTGAAAAGGACTACTATGTCATCCCCACCGACCCCGAATGGAAGAAATACCGGGCCGGCATGATAGAGTTCTACGAGGACCCGAAGAAGCACCCCATGTCGACGCCAACCGGTTTGATAGAGTTTTATTCCAAGGGCTTAGCTGAGAACTTCCCCGATGATGAAGAAAGGCCACCGGTACCGCACTGGATACCCTACGGCGAATCCCATCAGGAAAGCCTGCTGCTTGATAGGGCTAAGAAATATCCCCTCCTCGTTATATCCAACCACCCCAGGTGGCGGGTACATGCCCAGCTTGATGATGTTAACTGGTTCCATGAGATAAAGACGTGCAAGGTCAGGGGGCCGGACGGCTATCTTTACGAGCCTATCTGGCTTCACCCGACGGAAGCCGCCAAGCGGGGCATAGAAAACGGGGATGTGGTCACAATATACAATGAAAGGGGCAGGGTGCTCTGCGGAGCATATATCACGGAGAGGATAATGCCCGGCGTTGCCTATATAGATCACGGGGCGAGGTACGACCCCATCGTTCCCGGTGAGTTTGACCGAGGCGGGGCCATCAACACGATAACGCCGCATAAGGGAACATCGCGTAACTGTCGCGGTGGCATGGTGGTCAGCGGTTTCCTGGTGGAGGTAGAGCGGACCAATCTGGACGAATTAAGGAAGCAATACCCCGAAGCATTTAACCGACCTTATCACCAGGCTTCCGGGCTGGATTTCAATAGAGTACTAGTTGGAGGTGAAGAATAATGAAGGCAATGGTAATAGACATCAACAGGTGCAACGGGTGTTACAACTGTCAGATAGCCTGCAAGGACGAGCATGTCGGCAACGACTGGACACCTATCGCCAAGCCGCAGCCGGACACCGGGCA
>JAUWGD010000118.1 GCA_030606585.1 Dehalococcoidales bacterium
GCCAATACAGGCTTTTTTTGAGTATATTATATCTGGCTGATAGCGTCCCAGTCCCGTGGCTGATAAGTAATAGATAGGAGAGGCACGTGCCATGAATAGCGGCGAATACTGGAACCCCGTTCTGGAAACACTGCCCCGAGAAAAACTCCAGCAACTGCAATTCAAAAAATTTAAGGAGATATTTGACTGGGCCTATGAAAAATCCAGGTTTTACCACAAGCTATACAGCGACGCCGGCATGGAGCCGGGCGATATCAGGACATTCGACGACATCAAAAGAGTCCCCAAGATGGAAAAGTCCATGATGAGGGACGTCCAGGGAGAGGGAAAGGAACCTTTCCCTTACGGCGATATCCTGTGCGTTCCCCTGGAACAGGTGACGGACTACCGCCAGACCAGCGGCACGACGGGGCAACCCATTTACCAGGCCGATACCTGGCAGGACTGGGAATACAGTACCGAGTGTTATTCCTACGCGCTGTACGCCCAGGGCTACCGGTGCGGCGACCGGCTGTTCGTGCCCTTCGGCTATAATATCTTCATCGCTTTCTGGGCTTACCACTACGCCGGCGAGAAGCTGGGCTGCGAGGTAATTCCCGGCGGCGTCCTGAACACCGAGGCAAGGATATTAAAGATGCAGGAGCTGAAGGCCACGGCTATGGGAGCCACGCCGACCTATGTGCTGGGCATGGCGGAGACAGCCAGAAGGATGGGCATAGACCCGCCCGGGGACCTGTTCATCAGGAAAATTACGGTCGCGGGTGAACCCGGAGGCAGCATCCCGGCCACCCGGAAAAGGATGGAGGAGGCCTGGGGGGCCAGGGTCTACGACCAGGTCGGCAGCACGGAAATCGGCCACTGGGGGTGGGAATGCCAGCACCAGTCCGGCCTTCATGTTAACGAGGCTCTCTTCCTCGTGGAGATTGAAGATGTCGATACGGGCGAGCCTATCACCGGACCCGGCAAGAGGGGCAAGATGGTGGTAACCTCTTTTAATCGCATGGCCCAACCATGCATCAGGTTCGATGTCAAGGACTTAATCCAGTGGAACGCGCAGCCGTGCGACTGCGGGCGAACTTTCCGGCTGCTGGAGGGCGGACTCAAGGGGCGCGCCGACGACATCACCAAGGTCAAGGGTGTGCTGCTATCGCCGACAGCCATCGAGGAGGTGGTCAGGGACATACCGCAGTTGAGCAACGAGTACCAGGTGGTGGTGACCAAGAAGGGCGACATCGACGTTATCACGCTGAAAGTGGAAATAATCCCCGAGCACAAGGACGACGAGGCCGCCATCAGGGCGGTGCTGGTCGACCAGTTGAGGGTGAAGACCAACCTGGGCTATAACATAGAATTTCACGAATACGAGAGCCTGCCCCGGTCCCAGACCAAGAGCCGCCGTTTCCAGGACCAGCGGCCCGAACAGCATTAGGAGTATAACAATGGCAAAGGAATACGATATCAAAGGAATGGTGGAGAAAATCAAAGCCCTCCGGAAGGACGCCGAGGCGCTGAAAGAAATATCCGGCGGGATTCAGGCCGTGGACCGCAACGCCGACCGCATCCTGGCGAACGTGAAGATGCTGGAAATAGACATCAGCGACGCAGCAGAGATTCAGGATAAGTAGAGGTATTTCCCCTTTATCCAAAAAGTCAGACTGTTTCCAACTCCTGATGAAGCTGCGGCTGATACCCCGCAGCTTTACCTTTTATTCATACCACCCCACCGGGTCATTCGTAGAGAGAGATTATGCAGGAATATACCGAACGTTTAGGTTCCGCGCCCCTGGGCAGATTGTTACTCCGTCTGAGTCTACCCAGTATAGCCGGAACCATTACGATGAGCCTCTACAATATCGTGGACACCTTCTGGGTTGCCAAGCTGGGGCACGAGGCTATCGCCGCGTTAACGATAGTGTTCCCCTACCAGATACTGTTCTTCGCGGTAGGCGGCGGTACCGGAATCGGTATCGGCGCTCTGGTTTCCCGGCGGTTCGGCGAGAATAACCCGGAAGCCGCCAATCATGTCGCCGGTCAGATATTCTTTCTGAGCGTTCTCTGGGGGATTCTTTTCATGATTGCCGCCGTTTTCTTCTCGGAAAGCATCCTGACTGCTTTCGGGGCCACGCCGGATATCCTGGAATACAGCACCCAGTACCTCGTAATTATTTCATACGGGGCGCCCCAGATAATCTTCGCCCTGGTGATAAGCAACCTCATCCGCGGGTCCGGTGACGCCATAAAGCCGATGATTATCATGATTACCGCCAGCATCATTAACATCATCCTGGACCCGTTCATGATACTCGGCATCGGGCCGTTCCCGGAGATGGGGATACGTGGCGCCGCGCTGGCCACGATTATCGCCCAGTCCTGCGGGGCTTTAATCGGTATTTACTATTTCGTGACCCACCGGACGGCTTTCCGGATAAAAGCCGGTCACCTGCTCCCCGATTTACCCATCCTTCGTGATATTTACCGCGTCGGGGCACCTTCGTCGATACTGGAACTGACGGAGAGCCTGGCGTTTGTCCTGTTCAACAAAGTTGTGTCTACTTACGGGTCAATCGCCATCGCGGCGGTAGGCCTGGCCATCCGGATTTCCGACCTTGCCTTTATGCCGATTATCGGCGTCTCCAACGGGCTGCTGCCAATCGTCGGCTTCAATTTCGGCGCCCGTAACTTCAAACGCCTCTGGCGGGCGGTCAAACTGGCCTCGGTCGGTATCGCGCTGTTCCTCGCCGTGGCTACCGTATTTATAGAAATATTTACCCCTCAGATGGTCAGCATCTTCAGCGACGAAGCCGAATTGCTCGCGGTAGCCGTACCTTCGATGCGTATATTGCTGTCCACGATGCTGTTTATAGGTCCCAATATCATGTTTGTCACCGCATTCCAGGGGCTTTCCAGGGGGAAGATGGCATTGATTCTTTCACTGGTACGCCAGTTCATCCTGTTCGTGCCGCTACTCTTTCTCTTCTCGCATCTATTCGGCATGTACGGAGTCTGGTATTCGCTACCGGTCTCGGATACCCTGGGCTTTCTGGTGGCATACGCATTTATCTATGCGGAATACAGGCGGCAGAAGAGGGTCGGCAACTGGAAAGACGTTTCTCCGACGGAGAGCGTATAATTGCCTGATTAAGCAATCCCGAAGAGTTTTCTCGCGTTCTGCGTAGTCGCTTCCGCAACCTCTTCTTCAGTCACGCCCTTTAAAGTCGCCGCGCCCTTGAGAGAGCGGAGAACGCTTGACGGACTCGAGGTAAATTCATTTTCGCTGCCTCTTTGATAGACGACGGGGCAGTCCGTTTCCAGGAGCATTCTTTCCAGAGGTATTTCCTTTACGGCGCGGCGATGTTCCTCGTGATATTCGACGGCGGGGGTTACGGAAATATAGTAGCCCTGAGCTACGATATCGCGAAGTACGCTGGAAGTCCCGGTG
The DNA here is from genome assembly GCA_030606585.1 of Dehalococcoidales bacterium. Lineage (GTDB taxonomy): Bacteria > Chloroflexota > Dehalococcoidia > Dehalococcoidales > RBG-16-60-22 > JAFGPF01. Next base: position 3,440 of record JAUWGD010000118.1, read on the forward strand.
TACCAGTGGAACACCGCCTTTTCCAGTCCCTCCGCCACAACCACGTCGAAAGCGTCCCGCCAGGCGTAGCGCGAATGGATAAGCGCCGGTTTGTTGTGGGCTTTAGCTATAGCCAGAATCTCAGTGAGCACCCGCTTCTGCAGGTCTTTATCGGCCACGGCCCTCACCCTTTTATGGTAATCGAGCCCCACCTCGCCAATCGCCGCCGCATCACCAATATGGGATTGAACAAATTCCAGGTTCCCGTCGATATCCGTTTCCTTGAGGAACCAGGGGTGCCACCCCAGCGCCGGGTAGACGAAATTTTCGTAAAGACTGGCAAGCTGCAGCACTTTTCGATTTGATTCCAAATCGGAGCCGACGGCCACTATCGCCACCAGTCCGGCTTCTCGGGCATCGGCCAGAACCTGCTCAATATCTTCTATTTCGTCCAGGTGGGCGTGGGTGTCAATCAGCTTCATAATACGTGTCGCTAGGCTACTATCGCCGAAGGCTTCTCCTGGAACGGGTGAGTCCTCAGGACCAGCGAGAAGAGGAACGGATAGGTCGCTTTCAGGTGCTGGGCATAGTCCAGCCACTCGCTGGCAAGGTGGTCGTACATACGCTCGATATCAACTGCCAGATGTTTCATGTCTTCCTCCGGCAGATTCTTCAAAGACGGCCGGGCCTCAAGCTCCTCGTCGAGGTGGGTGGTCGCCCAGAGTAAATCGGTAAAGCGGTCATGCTCCAGGAGGTTGGGGTTCTCCAGCAGCGTTAAGAGGTACATCCTTTTCCCGGAGAGAAACTTCTTCAACTCCTCAAGGTCAATCCTGTTAATGTCGACACCGGTCTTCAGGTTATAAGCAAAAGCCCCGGCCTGCTTGAAATCTTTAACCGTCCAGTCCTTGTTTATGTTCAGGTGGCGGGCAATTTCCCCCCGGTTATCAAAATACTCTATAAGGTCGGACAGAAGGTGGTTGCCTACCTCGCTGAAAAAGGCCCCGATGACCATATTGAGCTTATAAAGCATGGCCTGCTTTTCACGGCGGGTAAGGATGCGCTCTATCACGATAACGACGATGAACACCTCAAGCGGCAGAAAGGCGAAGTCGCCAAGCATGTAGATGAAGATATGATGCGGGTCGCCAAATATCAGGTAATGGATGCCGTAGAACAAGGCGGAAGCCGCCAGGAAAAAGGCGGTGGCAAATAAAAAGATACGATAACCTTTCATCATTAGCCCCCAGTTAATAATGCGCTCCGCTTAAATAGTATCATATCCGAAGGTATGATAACCAAGAGACCGGTTGCACCCGCTAGCCTGATTGTTGTTCAATAGTAACGTGAGCAACATCACCATGTTCGCCGGTAAGGGAGGGGTAGGTAAGACGACCTGCTCGGCCGCCACGGCGCTGCACTACGCCAACTCGGGGCCGACCCTGGCCATCTCCACCGACGCTACGCCGTCGCTATCGCACATCTTCGAGGCAACCGACCGGCAAATGCCCGCCCGGGTCCTGCCGCAGCTCCATATCAGCGAAATCGGCGAGCGTGAAATCAGGGAGATGTGGGATAAAAAATTCGGCCGCGAGGTTTACGAGGTCTTTTCAGCGCTCGTGGATATTGAATACGAGGAGTTCGTGGAATTCATGACATCGGTGCTGCCGGGGCTGGGCGAAGAATTCATGGTCGACTATATCCGCGAAATGGCGCGGAACGACGTTTACGAAAACATCGTTTGGGACACGGCGCCGCTGGGACAGACGCTCAGCCTGCTGGAGACTCCCGCTCTACTGGGCAACCACCTTAAAATGGCGCCGCGTATATACTCTAAATTGAAGCTCGGAAAGCGCAGCCGGGAGCCGGTGCTGGACATCCTGAAACGCTGGGAGGAGCTTTCCGCCGTCAACATGGCTTTCCTCAGGAATGCCGTTTATTTCACCATGGTCACGATACCGGAGGCATTAGCCGTGGAGCAGCTTGAGGGTGCTTTCCGGGAGCTGGGGAAATACGG
>JAUWGD010000214.1 GCA_030606585.1 Dehalococcoidales bacterium
ATGGAACAGAAAATACCGGAGAATACAACCTTCAAAACAGAGAATTATCATCACGTCGGGGTGATAGTCAGGGACATGGAAAAGACTGTCGAGTATTTAACGTCCATCGGCATCGGGCCGTTTGGTATAACAGACGGGCCGCTTTACGTTGAAGTGCCGTTCAAGGGTGAGCTTCACGGTAAACCCGCCGAGTGGAAGGTAAAAATAAGTAACGCGAAAGTCGGTGACTTCGAGCTTGAACTTCTCGAACCCTGCGGTGGAGAATCGGCTTTGCAGGAGTTTCTGGATAATCACGGCGAGGGTATTCACCACATTGCCTATCTCGTGGATGATGTTCAGGCTGAGATTGAAAAACAGGTCAAGCAGGGTGTCGAGGTTATCACCTGGGCAATGGGAGCCAGGGGCGGTTTTGCATATTTCGATACCGGGGTTGTCGGTGGTATCATTACCGAGATAAGGTCGAGATAAAAAGGAGAAAACAGTACATGAGAGCAGCCGTTATCAGAGGGGCGAACAATATCAACGTGGAGGAGTGGCCGGAACCGGAACCGGGACCGGATGAAATTAAAGTAAAGATAGCCTATTGCGGCTTATGCGGCACCGACCCCGAGATACTGGAGGGTCGCTTCGGCCTCATCACCACGAAAGACAGCGATGAGCCCAGGATTATCGGGCATGAAGCCTCGGGGACAATCGCCGCCGTCGGTAAAAACATTAAAAACTACAAGGTGGGCCAGAGAGTGGCCTGTAATTTCCGCAGTCCCTGTGGCGCCTGCTACTACTGCCGCAATAAGATGGAACACTTCTGCCGGAGTGGGCATCATTCCACCGGGGCTTATGCCGAGTATGCCATTTACCATGAACCGGCCGTATATGCCCTCCCCGATGATATCAGCCTGGAAATTGGAGCACTCCTCGAGCCGGTGTCCGTGGCAGTCCACGCTGCCGATGTCGCCAATATCCGACCGGGCGGTACCGTGGCCATATCCGGGGCCGGCACCATCGGCCTGTTATGCCTAGAGCTGGCTCTCATATCGGGCGCCTCTAAGGTTCTTGTCTCCGAGCCGGTAGCCGAGAAGCGGCAGCTTGCTAAGAAGCTCGGGGCCGACGTGGTGGTCGACCCGCTGAAAGACGACGTTGTGGAAGCAGGTAAAAGCCTGACCGATGGCAGGGGCTTTGATACCGTTATTGAAGCCAGCGGCAACCTCGACGCCGCTAAGCAGGCTCTCTCTATGATAGACTGTTGCGGTACCATACTCTGGGCGGCGGTATATCCCCGCGATGCCGAGGTCGGCGTGCCGCCTTCTTACATGTATTCCAAAGAGCTGACCATTCGCGCTATGTTTACGTCACCTTACTCTTTCCCCCGCGCCCTGAATTTACTGCCCAAACTGGAACTGGAGCCACTTATCACACATATAATTCCCCTCGATGAAATTAAGAGGGTATTTGAAACTCACAAGACGGGTAAATCGATAAAGATACTGGTCAAACCTTAAAGATTGTATCAGGAAAGCGAGGTTGCGTATGACGGAGAAGATTAACTGCGGCAAGTGCAACATGCTGCTGTATTTCGGGGAGGAAATAGACCGCCGACTCTACATGCGGGCGATACCTTCGGAAGAGACCGTGCTGGGTTTTTATAATAACGCCTGCCCACGCTGCGGCAGCAAGCTGACGCTGAAAACGGTAAATATTGAGACGGAAGGACGGAAGAAATGGCACACGACGAAGAGTTGATAAAAGACCTGGAGGCCAAGGCCGATATCGTCCGCAGGAACGTCTTTACCATCTTCGACGCCAGCCAGATGGGGCATGCCGGCGGGACGATGTCGCTGGTGGAAATCGTGACCGCCCTCTACTT